>JALZLF010000011.1 GCA_030858865.1 Actinomycetota bacterium
GGCGAGTGCCGCCGCGCGCCCGCGCGGCGCGGCAGACCCGACCGGCTCCGGCAGCGCCTTCGGGGAGGCAAGCCCGAGGGTCCCGGCAGCGTCGAGCACCGCCGGCGACCACGGCTCGCCCAGTGCGGCGAGCAGCTGGCGCAGCGTGCCCTCAGGGTTGGCGAGCAGATCCTCATAACGGCACAGCAAGAAGCGATCCGCAAGGTCACGGGCGTGGTGCACCAGCTCGAGGTAGGTCTCGGTCCACTCGCGAAACGAGCGCTTCCAGGCCTGGCCACAGCTGTCGTGCAGCGCCGCGGCGACCGCCGAGGGATGGCGCACGGTCGCCACGAACGTCGCGTCGGGAAACAGCTGCGCCGCCTGGAGCACATGCCAGGCGTGCAGCGGGGTCTCGTCACCCCAACGACGCTTGCCCTGTCGCTCGGCGAAGCGGCCGAACATCCGCCCGTAGAAGTCCCGCAGCCGCTCGTGGAGCTGCTCCTGGCTGAGCCCGAGTCTGCCGTACCACTGGTCGCCGAACTTCCAGAAGGGAATCCATTCCTGGGCCGTCACGGCGCGCAGGAAGCCGGTCTCCGACGCGATGGCGAACCCAGGATGCCGGTTGAGCGCCGACCGCAGCACCGACGATCCCGACTCCCGGGCGCCGACGAGGAACACCGGCCCGGTCCGCGCCGGATCGAACTGTCCTGCTGTCACGTCCTGCACGCTGCCTCCTCCTCGACGTTCCGGCGCCGTGAGCACCGGCCGACAGGGTAGGCGCCGACCCCTGCGGGGCCGCTCAGCAGTCCCGGTTCGGCGCCGGGACGGCACCCCTGTAGGTCGGCTCCGGCGCTGGCTCCAACGCCTGCGCGGGCGGGGGCCGGGTGGCCAGCCGCGAGAGCCGGGCGACGTCGGCATCGGCGCCCATCAGTACCGTCAATCCCTCGCCCGGCCTGGCCTGCACCAGTCGAGCCCCTGGCAACAGCCGAGCCACCAGCCGGGCCTCCTCACGTCGCTGCCGCGGGTGACGCACGAGCGTCCGGCGCAGGTCGGTCCGGCGAGCGTTGTCGACGCTGGCGACCGTGAAGCCCCGCGAGCGCAGGGCGTCTGCGGCCGTCGCGGCCAGACCGCTGCGGTTCGTGCCGTTGCGCACCGCCAGGCTGGGCACGTCGGCGATCCGGACGTCGGTGGGGGCACGGCGGCCGAGCGCCGCCGGGGCGGCTACCGCCTCACGGAAGGCCGCGAACAGCGCTTCGGCCGGCTCAGGGTCGGCGACCACGTAGGCGACACCGCCGAGTACGCGGTTGAACGCCGGCACCGTGCGGGTGTCGATGCGGTCGGAGGTCAGGTCGCGGAAGCTGAAGGCCAGCTGGCGCATGACGCCCAGCGTCAGGCCGCGGTCGGCGTCGACGGCCTCGCCGACCGCGTCGACCAGACGGAACAGCCGAGGAACGTCCAGGGCGATGCGCGCGGTGGTCAGCTGGCCGACGACCTCGCGCAGGAACCGCTGCTGGCGGGCGATGCGCCCGAAGTCGTCGTCGATCTTGCGCACCCGGACGAAGCCCAGAGCCTGGCGCCCGTCAAGGGTGACGCACCCCGAAGGCAGATCGATGTTGGCGTCAGCGTCTTTGATCGGCTCATCGAGGTACAGGCGCACGCCCCCCAACGTGTCCACCATGTCGACGAACCCCTGGAAGTCGATCTGGGCGTAGTGGTTGATCTGGATGCCAGTGAGGTCGGCGACGGTCTCCACCAGGCACGAGGGACCACCGGTCCCGTTGCTCTCGCCGATCTCGAACGCGCCGTTGATCCGGCCCTGCGTCCCGTCGCAGCGGGTCACGAGCAGGTCGCGCGGGAACGACAGCATCGCGGCCCCGTTCCGCAGTGGATCCAGCTGCAGCAGGATGATCGTGTCGGTGCGGACGCCTTCGAAGTTCCCGGTGCCCAACTTCCGACGAGCTTTGCGGTCAAGGTCGGCGCGGCTGTCGGAACCCACGAGCAGGACGTTGCGCACCTCGCGGACCTCGTCGATCTGGACCGCATCCTCCGCCCGGGGCTGATCCTGGCGGGGCCCCACCGGGGTGATGCCCGCCACGTCGACCCGGTCGATCTTGTTGTTGCCGTACCACAGCAGGGCGGCGCCGGTGGCGGTTGCGGTGAGCCCGCCCAGAGCGAGCACCGCGGCCAAGGCGACGCCGAAACGGCGCCAGTTCAGAGCGCCGTGCTGGCGGTGGTGACCGCCTTGCGCAGTAGGTCCGAACTGCCCGGTTGGCAGGTGTGGGGCCCCCCCAGGCAATGTGGTTTATCAACCCCTTCGACTTGCAGAGACGTTCCGACCGACGTTAGCAGTCTGGACCACTCCTGCTCAGCGGCCGGGACTGGCCAGCCGACGGTGCCTCCCGAAT
This sequence comes from Actinomycetota bacterium, assembly GCA_030858865.1. GTDB lineage: Bacteria > Actinomycetota > Nitriliruptoria > Euzebyales > Egibacteraceae > JACCTL01. The sequence continues at coordinate 2,385 of JALZLF010000011.1, forward strand.
GTCCGGCGGCCGCTGTGCGACGATGACGCACGTGGCATCGCTACGGCAGCGGTCATCCCGAGCTACGGCAGCGGTCATCCCGAGGAAGAGGAGTCAGCATGACCAGGCAGTACGCGAAGGTTGCCGGTGTGGTGATCGTGCTCATCGGCGTCGTTGGACTCATCGCGGGCGAACGGTCCCTGGGTGGGGTCCTCAACATCGACATCGTTGAAGACGTCATTCACCTGGTCACCGGTGGTTTGATGGCCTATGTCGGGTTCTCCACGCGCGATGCCGACCTGCTGCGGAAGGTGGTGGGCGGGCTTGGAGTGGTCTATCTGGTGGTGGGGCTGCTCGGCTTCGTGGTGCCGACCTTGTTCGGTCTGCTGCCCAGCGGCTACAGCGTCGTGGACAACCTGATCCACCTGCTGCTCGGCGTCGCCGGCATCTACCTGGGCTTCTTCGTGTCGCAACAGCGCACCAGCACCGCGTAAAGGCCGACTCGTGGCCGCCGTCGACAACATCGCGGCACTGTGCCGCGCTCGCGTCGTCGATCGCGGCCACGCGGTGTTCCTGACCTATTACGACGACGCCGGTGACGAGCGGACGGAGCTGTCCTACGCCACGTTCGACAACTGGGCGTCCAAGTCAGCCAACCTGCTCAACGAAGAGCTCGGCGTCGGCCGTGGCGCGCATGTCTGGCTGACGGTGACCGATCACTGGACCGCCGCGGTCATCGTCGTGGCCACGTGGAAGCTGGGCGCCGTGGTGCGACCGGCCCGCAAGCCCAGAGCTGGCGCCGACGACGTCGTCGTGGTCGACGAGGCCGGCGCCGCCACCACGGCGCACCCGCCGGCCCGGCTGCTCACCCTTGGGCGCGGGATGGGGGGCCGCACCAGCGCCCGGGTTCCCGGCCTCGCGTTCGGCGAGGAGGTCTCGGCCTTCGCCGATGACTACGACGACCCCGACGTCACCCTCGACGATCCCGCGCTGAACAGCGATGGTCAGACGCTGCGGCAAGGCGAGCTGCTGACAGCGGCAGCCGCTGGGTCGCTGCACCGCGACGACCGGCTGCTGACGACCCGGCCCCTGGAGTCGGCCGCGGCGATCGTGGACGGCCTCGTGGCTCCGCTGCTGGCCGGCGCGTCGGTGGTGTGGTCGGTCGCGACGGCCCCCGACGCGCTGGCGCGACGAGCAAGCGAGGAACGCGTGACCGTGACGCTGGACCAGGCTGGCTGATCCCGGCTCGGCGTCTTACAGTGCCGCCATGACATTGATCCGCAGGCTGAACGCCGCGCTGGCGCGGAGAACCGGCTACGAGATCACCCGTGCCGGCACCGCCCAAACGGTGCGAGAGCTGCAAGCGGTCCAGCGCAAGGAGCGCCAGCGCGCGGCCCGAGAGGCCCAACGCGGCAGCAGGCGGGACGCCCAACACAAGGCCAAGCGAGCCGCCGAGCGCAAGGCGAGGCGCGCGGCAAAGCGACAGGACCAGGAGGCCGCCGAGCGCAAGGCCGAGCGCAAGGCCGAGCGCAAGGCCGCGCGGGCGGCGCGGCGCCAGGAGCAGCGGGCCACTGACGCGACCTTTCCCGACGACTTCGACGAGGAGGCGCGCAACGTCATCCGTGCGGTCAAGCCGTGGACGATGACCTCCAAGGAGAAGCTGTACGGCCTGGTGCTGGCCACCCGCTACATCGTCCGGCATCAGATCCCCGGTGACATCGTGGAGTGTGGCGTCTGGCGGGGCGGCAGCATGCAGGCCGCCGCTCGCACACTGCTCGACCTCGGGGACACCCAGCGGCACCTGCACCTGTTCGACACCTTCGAGGGGATGCCCCCGCCAGGTGACAAGGACCTTCGCAAGGACGGCCGCCTCGCCGAGGAGTTGCTCGCGGAGAACGATCGGCGTCACAAGGTCTGGGCGGTCGCGACGCTGGACGACGTGCAGGCGGGCATGGCGCAGATCGACTATCCGCAATCGCAGGTGCACTACCACCCGGGCATGGTCGAAGACACGATCCCCGACCAGGCACCGGAGCGCATCGCCATCCTGCGCCTGGACACCGACTGGTACGAGTCCACCCGCCACGAGCTCGCTCATCTGTACTCGCGGCTGTCTCCCGGTGGAGTGCTGATCCTGGACGACTACGGTCACTGGGAGGGGGCACGCCGGGCCGTCGACGAGTTCCTCTCCGAGACCGGTGCCCGGCTGCTGCTGCTGCGCGCCTCGTCGGGGCGGATCGCCGTCAAGCCTTGAGCAGTGGGTCGTCCGGCGGTCGTCCGGCTGCTCGGCAGCTACAGCCGGCCGAGTAGCTGCCGGGCGATCACGACGCGTTGGATCTGCTGCGTGCCCTCGTAGATCTGCGTGATCTTGGCGTCGCGCATGTAGCGCTCGACCGGATAGTCCTTGACGTAGCCGTAGCCGCCGAGAATCTGCACCGCGTCGGTCGTCACCTTCATCGCGACGTCGCCGGCCTTGCACTTGGCGTAGGCGCTGAACAGCGTCAGGTCGGCGTCGCCCCGGTCGGCCTTGGCGGCAGCGGCGTAGACCAGCTGGCGGGCGGCCTCGGTCTCCATGGCCATGTCGGCCAGCATGAACTGCAGTCCCTGGAAGGAGCCGATCGGTTTGCCGAACTGCTCGCGTTCCTTCATGTAGCCGATGGCGAAGTCGATGGCGCCCTGTGCGATCCCGACGGCCTGAGCGCCGACGATGAGGCGGGTGTGGTCGAACGCCTGCATCGCGTAGGTGAAGCCCTTGCCCTCCTCGCCCACAAGGCGGTCAGCCGGAACACGGCAGTCGTCGAAGTGCACCTGACAGGTCGGCGAGCCCTTGATGCCCAGCTTGTCCTCGGTCTTGCCCACCGAGAAGCCAGGGTCGTCGGCACGGACCAGGAAGGCCGAGACCCCTCGGGCGCCGGCATCGGGATCGGTCTTGGCCAGGACGGTGTACAGCCGCGAGGCGCCAGCCATGGAGATCCACACCTTGGTGCCGTTCAGCACATACTCGTCGCCGTCGCGTCGGGCGGTCATCAGCATGCTGGCAGGATCCGAGCCGGCTCCGGCTTCAGAGATGCAGTAGGAGATCAGGTCCTCGCCGGAGGCGATGCGGGGAAACCAGGCCTGCTTCTGCTCCTCGCTGGCGCCCATCAGCAGCGGCACGCTGCCGAGCTTTTGCACCAGGGGGATGACCGACGACGACGCGCAGACGCGGGCGATCTCTTCGACCAGCAGCGCGAACGTCAGCGTGTCGGCCCCCGCGCCGCCGTAGGCCTCCGGAACGTGCAGCCCGAGCAGGCCGTTGGACGCCAGAACCTCCTTGACGTCCCAGGGAAACTCGGCCTTCTCGTCGATCTCGGCCGCGCGGGGGGCGATCCGGTCGACGGCGATCTGGCGCACCACGTCGCGGAAGGTCTGCTGATCGGCGTCGAGCGCGAAGGTGGTCACGGCGGCCTACCTGGTCGGCGAGCGGGAGCTGGGAGTCTACTGACCGTCCGGGACGGGACTCCGCGGGTAGCCTTCCGCCAGTGGTGACCAAGGAATCTGCCGCCTGATGGGTACCGCCACGGCGGCGGCGCCCTCCGAGCGGCGCGCCGCCTCGTGGATGGCCGTCGGCACACTGCTGTCGCGGCTGACCGGCTTCGCGCGGACGGCGGCCCTGCTGGCCGTCACCGGTGTCACGCAACTGGGCAACGCCTACAACACGGCCAACACCGTGCCCAACCTGCTGCTGTTTCTGGTCACGGGGGGAACCATCAGCGCGGTCTTCATCCCGATGCTGGCTCGCGAGGAGGACAGCGACCGCCGCCGGCACGTCGCCGAGACGATCGGCGGGCTGATTCTGCTCCTCACAGGCCTCGCTTCGGTGCTGATGCTGGTCACCGCGCCGCTGCTCGCCCGGCTGTTCGCGCTGCGGGTCACCGGTGACTCGGCCGCGTTCGTCTCGGTGACCACGCAGTGGCTGCTGTTGTTCGCTCCCCAGATCGCCTGCTACGGGGTGTCGGTCTACGCCGTCGCGGTCCTCAACGCCCACGGCCGCCTGGCGCTGGCCGGCTTCACGCCGGTGGCGACCAACCTGGTGGCGATCGCGGCTGCCGTCGGCTACGTGCTCACCGGAGGTCCACGCTCGGGCGACATCACCGAGTTGACCACCCTGCCGTTGGTGGTGCTGGGCGTCGGCACCACGCTGTCCGTCGCGGCCATGGCCGTGCCACAGCTGCTGGGTGCAAAGCGGGTGCTTCCGGGACTGCGGTTGCGGCCGAGGGCCAGCTTCCGCGACCCGGCCGCCCGCAGGCTGTGGAAGCTGGGCCGCTGGACGCTGCTGTACGTGGCTGTCAACCAGGCCGGTCTGTTCGTGGTCGTGACCCTGGCCAACGGCGTCGACGGCGGCACCGTGGCTTACCAGACGGCGTTCGCGATCATGCAGCTGCCCTTCGCCATCATCGCTGTGTCGCTGTTCTCGGCCATCTATCCCCGGCTGTCGCGGGCGGCCGGACAGCCCGGCAGGCTGTTCGCGGCGACGGTCTCGGGTGGGCTGCGACTGTCCAACGCTTTGCTGATCCCCTCGGCGGTCGGGCTCGGCGTCCTGGCCGAGCCGATCGCCGACCTGCTGGTGGGCTACGGCGTCGCGCGTGGCTCCGGCGCGGACTTCGTCGCCGTTGCGCTGCGCGTGTTCGCGGTGGCCTTGGTTCCCTTCACGGTCTTCCAGCTGCTCACCCGCAGCTACTACGCGCTGCCCGACACCCGCGCGCCGGCGCTGGTCAACGTCGTCGTCAACGTCGTCAACGTGCTCGCGGCCTTCGCGGCGTTCGCCGCCTTTACCGATCCTCGGACGCAGATCGCCGGCCTGGTCGGCGCCTTTGCCTTGTCCTATGTCGCCGGCTGCCTGCTGCTGGCCGTGGGGTTGGCGCGGCGACAGCCCGGGTGCTTCGCCGGTGCCGCCCGCGCCACGGCCACCGCCGTCGCGGCCTCGTCGGTCATGGCCGCAGTGCTGTGGGCCTCCGCGGCGACCTGGCCGCCAGGCTCGCAGGTGCTCGCCGGCTTCGTGCGCACCGGCGTGCTGGTGGCGCTTGGCGGCGCGGTCTACCTGGGGGTGGCGTGGGCGCTGCGCAGCCCTGAGCTCGGCGAGCTGCTCAAGATCCGCCGCGCCTGACCCCCACAGCTCCACGCCAGCCGTGCGGTCAACCGCGCGGCAGGCCGAGGTCGCGGGCGATCAGCATGCGCTGCACCTCCGAGGTGCCCTCGCCGATCTCGAGGATCTTGGCGTCGGAGTAGAAGCGGCCAACCGGGTACTCGGTGGTGAACCCATAGCCACCGAAGATCTGGCAGGCCTCACGGGCGGCGTCCACCGCAGCCTCCGACGAGTACAGCTTCGCCACGGAGGCGGCGGTCTTGAACGGCTTGCCCTGTTCCAGCAGCCATGCGGCCCGGTAGTAGGCGTCGCGCGACAGCTGTGCGGCAACCTGCATGTCGGCGATCTTGAACGCCACCGCCTGGTAGCTGCCGATCGGCTTGCCGAACGCCTCCCGCTGGACGGCGTAGCGCAGGCACTCGTCGATGCAGCCCTGCACGGAGCCGGCGGCCAGCGCCGAGATGGCGATGCGTCCCTCGTCGAGGATGGCCAGGAAGTTGGCGAAGCCCCGCCCCTCGCCGCCCAGCTGGTTGGCGGCTGGAACGCGGCAGTCGTGGAAGTACAGGTCGCGGGTGTCCGAGGCGTGCCAGCCGACCTTGGCATAGCCCGACCCGACCGTGTAGCCGGGCGTGCCGGTCGGCACGATGAAGTTGGTGACCGCGCGAGGATCTGCCTCGGTGACGGCCGTGATGGTCACGAACGCCGAGATGTCGGTACCGACGTTGGTGATGAACTGCTTGGAGCCGTTGATGACCCACTCGTCGCCGTCGCGCCGGGCCGTGGTGCGCAGCGCTCCAGCGTCGGACCCGCCACCCGGCTCGGTCAGGCCGAAGCCGGCCAGCTGGTTCCCCGAGGCCAGCGCCGGCAGCCATTGCCGCTTCTGTTCCTCGGTCCCGAACTTCCAGATCGGCATTGCCCCGAGCCCCACCGCCGCCTCCAGCGTGATCCCAAGGGACTGGTCGATGCGTCCGATCTCCTCGATGGCCAGGCACAGATCGAGGTAGCTGCCGCCGGAGCCGCCGTAGTCGACCGGGAACGGCAGCCCGAACAGGCCCATCGCGCCCATCTCCTGGACCAGGTCCAGGGGGAACTCCCTGCGGGCGTTCATCTCCTGTGCCCTTGGCGCCACCTTGTCGACGGCGAACTGCCGGACGACGCGCCGCAGCTGCTCCTGCTCGTCGGTCAGCTGGAACGAGATCGCCATAGATCGCCAGTCCTTGGTCGAAGGCAACGCCGCCGAGTGTATGGCCGCCCGCAGCGCTGCCGATCGGGTCAGCGGCGGCGCAGCACGTCGCGAGCCAGCAGCACCAGCAGGACGACCAGGACGCCCAGCAGCGCCACCTTGAAGACCCCTGCCACGGTACGCACCACCAGGTAGGCCACGAACACGCCGACGGCGAGGAACAGCAGACCTCCGGAGCGTCCGGCGCCGCGCGGCTCAGCCACCGTCGCCACCGGCCAGCGCCTGCACGACGCGCGATGGGCTGGGCCGCCCCAGCCGACCGGCCATCCACACCGAGGTCGCGACCAGCCGCTCCAGGTCAACGCCGGTGGGAATGCCGAGGCCGTGCAGCAGCCAGACCAGGTCCTCGGTGGCCAGGTTGCCGGTGGCCGACTCCGCGTAGGGGCAGCCGCCAAGACCCCCCGCCGAGGCGTCGACCACGGTGATCCCCCGGCCCAGGGCGGCCACGGTGTTGGCCAGTGCCTGCCCGTAGGTGTCGTGGAAATGCACCGCCAGGCGGTCGGGGCCGATCCCGGCCGCCTCGAAGCCGTCCAGCAGCGCGGCCACCTGCCCGGCCGTGGCCACGCCGATCGTGTCGCCGAGACTCACCTCGCCACAGCCCATTTCCAGCAGCCGGCGGCCGACGCCGACGACCTGGCCCACGTCGACCGCGCCCTCCCAGGGGTCACCGAAGCACATTGACAGGTAGCCGCGCACGCGCAGCTCGGCCGCCGTGGCCTGCGCGACGACGGGAGCGAACATCGACAGCGACTCGGCGATGCCGCGGTTGAGGTTGCGCCGGGCGAACGACTCGGTGGCGCTGGCGAAGATCGCGATCTCCTCGACCCCCGCCGCCAGCGCCCGTACCAGGCCGCGCTCGTTGGGCACCAACACCGGATAGCGGACACCAGGGCGACGTTCCAGCCCGGCCAGCACGTCGCCGGCGTCGGCCAGCTGCGGCACCCACTCCGGCCGCACGAAGCTGGTGGCCTCGACGACCGCGAGGCCGGCGTCGACCAGGCGGTGAACGAACTCGATCTTGACGGCGGTCGCCACCGGGCTGGCTTCGTTCTGCAGCCCGTCTCGAGGACCGACCTCGTAGATCGTGACGTGGTCGGGCAGACCCTCGCCGGCGAAGACGTGCGGCTGCCTCACGACTCGCCCCCGACGTCGCCGGGCTCCACGACGGCGAGCGGCTGCTCCAAGGCGACCTGCTCGCCGGCGTGCACGTGCAGCGCGCTGACCACACCGTCGAGCGGGGCGGTGATGGCGTGCTCCATCTTCATCGCCTCCACCACGAGCACCGTCTGGCCGGCCGTGACGGTGTCGCCCTCTGTGACGGCTACCAACGTCACCGTTCCCGGCATCGGCGAGACCAGCTTCCCACCGATCGAGGTCTCATCGCCGTGGCGGGCAGCGGCGAGCTCATCGGACTCGCGCAGCGCCCAGACGTTGCCGTCGCGGCCCAGCCAGGCCACGTTGCCGTCCTCGGCATACAGGTAGGTGACACGGTCATCCTCGACCACGACCGACAGGTCGGTGACCAGCGACGACCCGTCGCTCCACCAGGCCCTGGCCGGCCTGGCCCGGCCGCTGCCGACGGCGACCTGCGCGGAGGCCGCTTGTCCCCGCACCCGCACCTCGACCGGCGCGGCCTCGCCAGCCCGCACCTGGTAGTGGGTCCAGGCGTGCTCGCCGATGCGCCAGCCGCTGGGGACGTCGAAGGGATCGACCGGTCCATCGGCATCCGGTTCGAGCTGGAGCACGCGCGCCATTCCGGCCGCCGCCAGGACGGCCTCGGGCGGCCCCGCTGGAAGCAAGGCGTCGATGTCCCGCTCGATCAAACCGGTGTCCAGGTCCCCCGACTGCACGTTCGGATGTGCCAGGAGGCGACGCAGGAAGGCTACGTTCGTGACAACGCCGAGCAGCAGATATCTCGCCAGCCCGGCGTCCAGCGCCCGCAGAGCGCTCGCACGATCCTCGCCGTGGGCAACGACCTTGGCCAGCAGCGGGTCATAGGCACCGCCGACGTCGGTGCCGACACTGACCCCGGAGTCCACCACGAGGTCGGCGTGATCGGGCTGGCGCAGGGCGAGGATGCACCCGCCGGTCGGCAGGAACCCCCGGGCCGGGTCCTCGGCGTAGACGCGGGCCTCGATGGCGGAGCCGGACGGTTGCAGCTCGGGCTGGGACAGGGTCAGTGGTTCGCCGGCGGCGACGCGCAGCTGCGCCTCGACCAGATCTACGCCGTAAACCCGCTCGGTCACGCGGTGCTCGACCTGCAGTCGGGTGTTCATCTCCAGGAAGAAGAAGGTGTCCGGATCGTCCGCCGGGACGATGAACTCCACGGTTCCGGCACCGACATAGCCGCACCGGCGGGCAACCTCGACCGCGGCGGCGCCCATGCGCGCGCGCTGTGCGGTGTCCAGCAGCGGCGAGGGGCACTCCTCAACGACCTTCTGGTGTCGGCGCTGGAGGCTGCACTCGCGCTCGCCGAGGTGCACCACGTTGCCATGCGTGTCGGCCAGGACCTGGATCTCGATGTGGCGCGGGCGCTCCAGGTAGCGCTCCAGCAGCAGGTCGTCGTCTCCGAACGCCCCCAGCGCCTCGCGGCGGGCGGCCGCAAGGGCCTCGGGCAGCCCGGCCGGCGTGCGCACGATCCGCATGCCCTTCCCGCCGCCTCCGGCGGCTGCCTTGGCCATCAAGGGGAAGCCGACCGAGGAGGCAGCCGCGACCAGCTCGTCGTCGGGCATGCCTGGTCGGTGGACGCCAGGCACGACCGGCACGCCGACCGCCTCGGCGGCGCGCTTGGCACTGATCTTGTCGCCCATCGCCTCCATCGCCTCGGGTGGGGGCCCGATGAACACGACGCCAGCCTCGTCGCAGGCGCGGGCGAAGGCGGCGTTCTCCGACAGGAAACCGTAACCGGGGTGGACCGCCTGCGCGCCGGTGCGCGCCGCCACGTCGAGAACGAGCTTGATCGACAGGTACGACTCGGCGGGTGGTGCGGGGCCGAGGCGCACGGCCTCGTCGGCCTGCCGGGTGTGCAGCGCGTCGTGGTCGGCGTCGCTGTAGACCGCCACGGACCGGATACCGAGCCGGCGCAGGGTCTGGATGATCCTCACGGCTATCTCGCCGCGGTTGGCGACCAGGACGGTGTCAAACACCGCTAGGACTGCCCGTGCCCTGGTTTCCGCCCACGGGGGGCGCCCAGGACGGCGGCCGGCGTTCGAAGAAGGCCTGCATCCCCTCCTGACCCTCGTCGCCGACGCGCAGGCCGGCGATGATGCGCGGGGTTTCGGCGCCGGCCTGGTCCAGTGGTGCCAGCGCCAGATCCGGCAGGCGCTTGGCGGCCGCCACCGCCTCGGGCCCGGCGGCCAAGCAGCGCCTGACGGCGGCCTCGACCGCCTCGTCCAGCCCTTCGGCCGGCACCACCTGGTGCACCAGCCCGGCGGCGAGGGCACGGTCGGCGGCGAAGCGCTCTCCGGTCACGAACACCGAGCGGGCGAACGAGGCCCCCACCTTGCGCACGACGTAGGGCGAGATCACCGCAGGCGCCAGGCCGAGCACCACCTCGGTAAAGCCGAACACGGCATGGTCGGCCGCGATGGCGATGTCGCACACGGCCGTCAGGCCGCTGCCGCCGCCGAGCGCCGGACCATTGACGCGGCCGATGAGCGGTTTGGGCAGGTCGTACAGCGCGCGCAGCATCGCGTTCATGCGGCTGGCGTCGGCGACGTTGTCGTCAAACGACCAGGTCTTCATCGACCGCATCCATCCCAGGTCCGCACCGGCGCTGAAGACGTTCCCGGCGCCGGTCAACACCACCGCGCGGACGGCGGGATCCTTGCCGAGCTTCTCGGCCATCTGCGTCAGCTCGGCGATCAGGCGGTCGTCGAAGGCGTTGCGCACCTCGGGACGGTCCATCACCACGGTGGCGACCCCGCGCTCGTCAAGGCCGCTGCGAATGCCACTGCTCATCAGGCGTCGCATCCTACGCGGGAAGGAATCCGGCCGACGGCGTCGAACAGACTCCCGCAAGGTCTGATTGCCGCCACCGGCGGCACCGTCTCGCCGTCTCTTAGGAGTTGTTCATGCGCCGCCGCATCCTCGGCCTCGCCGCCACCGTGCTGTTCGCCGCTGGAGCGCTGCCGGCAGCCGCTGTCACCACCGTCGTGCAACCCCCCGTGGTGGCCAGCGACAACGTCGAGCTCGTGACGACGCTTCCTGACGCGGGCGCGATCTCAACGGCCTTCTCCAAGACCAGCCCGGTGATGTACGTCAACACGCTCAACGGGGTGAGCATCTACGACATCGCTGCGCCCGCGTCGCCCAAGCTGCTCTCGGTCCTGCCGTTGCCACACTTCGAGAATGAGCGCATGACGATGGGCGAGCGCGTCGATGGCACCAAGTTCCTGCTCATCGGGCTGGACTTGTATTCCGCCTCCGCCAAGGACCCGCTCAACCCGAACCTCGGCGGCTATGAGTTCGTCGTCATCGACGTCACCGACCCGAGGGCACCCGTTGAGCGCAGCCGGCTGCAGACCTCGACCAGCGTCCACACGATCCACTGCCTTGGCGACGCCTGCCGCAACGCCTACTCCGCCGGCGCCTACGACGACGGCAAGTTCTCGATCTTCGACCTGAGCGACCTTGACAACCCCCGTGAGGTCAAGACCACGTCAAGCGCCGCCGGTTCCGGTCACCAGTGGGATTACGACGACGGCGGCTTGCTGTGGCACAGCGGGTTCGGTGGCATCGCCGCCTATGACGTGAACGACCCGCTCAACCCTGTGCCCGTTGCGTCCACCGACACCAATGGGGTCGAGGGCAACTCCAAGTACAACAACTTCATCCTGCACAACTCGTTTCATCCCTTCGCTCAGAACTTCAAGCAGCGCAACAGCAAGAACGGGCTGACCAGCGGCGCGCCGAACCTGTTCAGCGGCAACGTGCTGCTGGCCACCGAAGAGGACTACGACAGCCCGGTGTGCGGCGGCGACGCCGGCGAGGGCACCTTTTCGACGTGGCACATCCCCTACCTTGACGAGGGGCAGTACGCCAAGGACAACCCGACCGCCACACCCGGCGGCGGCAAGATCGCGCCGCTGGACAACTGGAACACCGAGATCCTCGATAGCGGGGTGACAACGCCCGTTGGCGCCTTCTGTTCGGCCCACTATTTCACCGTCAACGACTCAGGCTTCGTGGCCCAGGCCTGGTACCAGCAAGGCACCCGCATCCTCGACGTCCGCGATCCTTACAACATCAAGCAGGTGGGCTACTTCTTCACGGGCGCGATGGAGACTTGGATCCCCTACTTCGTCCCCGAGTACGGTGCCGACGGCGAACAGACCGGTCGCTGGACCGACCTCGTCTACACCAACGACGTGGTTCGCGGCATCGACGTCTTGCGCGTCGACCTGCCTAGGACCGATCCCAAGGACACCAAGGGCAAGCGCGCGCCAGTGCTTCCCCAGTGGACAACTCCGACCGCGACGACGCTGGCCACGTTGCAGTCGCGAAAGTCCGCGAACTTCGGCTACGTCTGCCCGTTGCTCCCCGGCCTGTAACGAGCCGGCTCCCGCATCGGCATGGCTTGCGTCGTCATACGATGACCCTTCCGCCGTCTGGCCTGCACCGCGCCGGCGAAGCGACGTGATCACAAACGAGCGCTACCACGTCGAGGACTTTGCACCCGGGCGGCGTATCCGGTTTCCGGTTCGACGCGACCGGCCGACCCTGCCCGTATCGACGCTATAGCGGACGTCAATGGCCCTGTGTCAGGTCGCAAGCAGCTCGTCGAGGTGCCGGATGATCGGCCACGCGCCGGATGAGGTGTTCGACAGCACGCTGTGGGTGAAGCCCCGTCGTGGATCGTGCACGGTGCGGAAGGAGACGCCGGCGTCGGACCCCCCGAACATCACCGCATCGGACGATTCATGCAGCCAGAACCCGAGGCCGTAGCGCATGGACTCTGCCGGCACGTGGCTGCGAGGACGCACCATCTGGGCGACCCAGTCCGCCGACACGATCCGCTCGGCGAAGAACGCGACCCACAGCGCGTGGATGTCGGCAGCCGTGGAGTAGATGCCGCCGTCCCCGCTGCCTCGCACCGGCAGATGCAACACGTTGGTCCGGTACCCGTCGACAGCGAGATAGCCGACGGCGGCGCGACCGGTCAGCTCGTCGGAGCGCAGGAAGGCGGTGTCGCGCATCCCGGCGGGTCGGCACACGCGTCGGTGCACCAGGTCGGGAAACGACGTGCCCGCCGCGCGCTCGGCGATCAGCGCGAGCACCACGTAGCCGCTGTTGCTGTAGGAGAACCGTTCGTCCGGCGCGAACTTGGGAACGTGCCCGTCGAGCACGCGCAGGTACTGCTCGGTGGTCGCCAGCTCGTGGACTCCGACGGGCAGGATGTGGTCGGTGATCTCGTTGTCCGCGTCCTCGTCGACGTAGTCGCCGATGCCGGATCGGTGCCCGAGCAGCTGCTCGACGGTGACGTCCTCGCCGATCAACGGCAGGTCCGCCCCGAGCAGAGAGCGCGCGGGGGTGTCCAGCTCGAAGAAGCCGTCCTCGATGAGGCTGACGATCGTCAGCGCGGTCAGCCCCTTGGTGCCACTGGCGACGCCGAACTGGCCGTCCACGGTGTTCGCGACGCCGTAGCCGCGGTGGGCCAACCCGTACGCCTTGGCCAGCTCAACGGTCCCACCGCGATCGACTCTCACCACGCCCGAGAACCGTGTCTCCGCGGCGATCCCATCGACCGAGTCCAGCAAGCCGTTCACCGAGGGGACGCTACCGCGCGCAGCGCCGCGCGGCGCCGGCACCGGCCCGCGGGAGTCGGTGGGCCGTTGCCCGGATTGGCTCGTTGCACCTGGAGTGCGCGAACGTAGAGGACATGCTGGTTCGCCGCGACCGCCCCGGAGACCACGCCGCCGTCCGAGCCGTCCTGGCCGAGGCCTTTCGGAATCCAGCGGCGCCACAGGACCAGCCCGTCGAGGTCGGACTGGTGAACGCCCTGCGCGTGAGCCCTGCGTGGTTGCCGCAACTCTCGATGGTCGCGGAATCGGACGAGACAGAAGTCCTGGGACACGTCGTGTGCACCCGCGGCTGGGTCGATGATCGTCCGGTGCTGGCACTGGGGCCGCTGGCAGTGGCCCCGGCCGTGCAACGGCGAGGAGTAGGCGCGGCGCTCATGCATGCGGTGCTCGGGGCTGCTGACGCACTCGAGGAACCACTCGTCGCCCTGCTCGGCCACACCAACTACTACCCAAGATTCGGCTTCCGCCCTGCTGATCAGCTCGGCATCACACCGCCGGTGGCTGCGTGGGCCTCGCATTTCCAGGTTCGCACCCTCAGCAGCTACCAGCGCAGTCTTCGCGGCGTCTTCCGGTACGCCTCGCCGTTCAACGACCTGTGAACCTGTCCTCCTGGCGATCACCGATGACCGCCGACCAGACGAACGTCGGTCAGCACGTACACGCCGGCAACGGCCAGCAGCAGCGCCAGCCCATTGCGTCGGGTACGGCGGCAAGTGCCGCCAAGGCGACGACGGGCACGAACTCAATGGCCGCGACGGTGCCGAGCGGCAGGCGGTCGATGGCGACGTAGAAGCAGCTGTTCATCACCGCCAGCACGGCTCCCCAGCTCAGGAGCAGCCGACGGGTCGCGCGGTCCAGGTGCGGCCAATGCCTCCAGGGGCGACGCCACAGCGCGAACACGGCGGCGGCGGCGGCGATGCGAAGCCATGCGACCCCGAGGACGTCGACCCGGGCGAACAGCAGCACGGCGAAGGCCGGACCGAGGTAGTGGAAGACC
>JALZLF010000012.1 GCA_030858865.1 Actinomycetota bacterium
CGTCGGCTGCGGCGCCCCCGCCAACCGCTGCCACATCCACCACATCCGCTGGTGGCGCCACCACGGCGCCACCGACCTGCACAACCTCACCCTGCTGTGCTGGACCTGCCACCACAACGTCCACCACAACAACTGGACCATCACCACCAACCCCGACGGCGGCTACACCGCCCAACCACCCGACCCCCCGACCCGCCCCATCCACGACATACACCATGACCCGGCCCACCCCAGCCCACCTCGCTTGGGAACGCCGGCATGTCCACCGACGGAGTGCCGGAGCAACCCGTAACCAGCGGCCGCCACGGCGATCCCAGGTGGCGCGTTCAGAATCGAGGATCAGAAACCCCAACGGATCATGCTCGGGTCAGGAGATCTCCGGATGACGCCGCGACCGGCACGCGGCGCGGCGAGTTGGTGACAAGCGGTTGGGGCGCAGCCACCCTGGCGGCGTCACCCACCGTGTGCTGGCAGGACCGTCCCCGTGACGGCGCCGAAGCCGATCCGAGGGCGGCCGGGACGCGCACAGGCGGCGGCGATCTCGACGCTGTCGCCGTCCTCGAGGAACGCCCGGGTGCTGCCGTCGGGCAGGGTCAGGGGTTCGCGGCCACCCTTGGTCAGCTCGATGAGGCTGCCGACCGTGTCAGGTGACACGCCGGACACGGTGCCCGAGGCGAACAGATCGCCGGTGCGCAGGCTGGCGCCGTTGACCGTGGTGTGGGCCACCATCTGTGGGACCGTCCAGTACATGCCGGCGAAGGGTGGCCGCGACACCACCACGGGCGGGCTCGAGACCGAGGCCATCGCCGCGCTGCCAAGGCGGACCTCGAGCTCCAGGTCCAAGGCCCAGTCGTCAGCAACGCGCAGGTATTCCAGTACCGGGGGGTCCTGCACCGGCGGCGGCAGGCGGTACGGCGCCAGTGCGGCCAGCGGCACCACCCACGGCGACACCGACGTGGCGAACGACTTGCCGAGGAACGGACCCAGCGGCTGGTACTCCCAGGCCTGGATGTCGCGTGCGCTCCAGTCGTTGACCAGGACCAGCCCGAAGACGTGATCGGCCGCGTCCGCTGCTGCCACAGGCGAGCCGAGCCTGCTGCCCGACCCGACCACGAAGCCGACCTCGGCCTCGAAGTCAAGCATGCGGCTGGGGCCGAAGGTCGGCGTCTGAGATTGGGGGGGCTTGTGCTGGCCGCTGGGCCGGACGATCGGCGTGCCGCTGGGTACAACGGTTCCCGTGCGCCCGTGGTAGCCCACGGGCAGGTGCTTCCAGTTCGGCAACAGCGGCTCGCCGTCCGGTCGGAACATCCGTCCGAGGTTGGTCGCGTGCTCCATGGAGGCGTAGAAGTCGACGTAGTCGGCCACGTCGAACGGCAGCTGCAGGTGCACCTGGTCGACAGCAACCAGCGCCCGCTGAGCCAACCCGTCGATGTCGCGCACCCGGTGGTCCGCAGCGTCGAGCAGGTCGCTCAGCCGGAAGCGGACCGCGTCCCAGGTGTGGCGACCTCGCGCCATAAACGGATTGAGGCGGTCGGCGCCGAACAGCTCCACGCCGCCGTCGACCACGTCGTCGAACAGTCCCGCGCGGGCGACCTCGGCGAGGTCGAGCACCTGCTCGCCGATGGCCACCCCGACACGCGGCGTCTGGCCGTCGCGGTGGAAGACGCAGTACGGGAGGTTGGCCAGCGGGAAGTCCGAGCCTTCCGCAACGGGCACCCAGGAACGCCGGTCGAGCGAGGCGGGCTGGCGCGCCGCGGCCGTTGACATGAGCCGCAAGTCTAGGTGTCATGCTTCCGATCTGGAGAAGGGAACGGAATGGCCTATTACCGCCAGGTCGGCGACATCCCGCACAAGCGTCACACGCAGTTCCGGCGTCCCGACGGCGGGTTGTACGCCGAGGAGCTGATGGGCGCCGAGGGCTTCAGCTCCGACGCGTCGCTGCTGTATCACCGCCACCTGCCCACGGCCATCACCGCCGCAGAGCCGGTTCAGCGCGAGCCCGATCCGCTGGTGGCAAACCATCCGCTCAAGCCGCGGCACCTCAAGACCCACCAGCTCAAGGTCGGCGGGGATCTGGTCGACGCCCGGCAGCTGTTGATGGCCAACGACGACGTGCGCCTGTCCTACGTGGCCGCGGACGCCACCAGCCCGCTGTACCGCAACGCCATCGGCGACGAAGTCGTCTACGTCGAGTCGGGGGAGGCGGTCTTCGAGTCGGTGTACGGGGCCATCGCCGTCGGCAAGGGTGACTACCTCGTCATCCCGACCTCGACGACCCACCGGTGGACGATCGCCGGTGGCGAGACCCTGCGGGCGCTGGTGATCGAGGCCTCCGGTCACGTCGCCCCGCCCAAGCGCTACCTGTCCTCGCGCGGGCAGTTCCTGGAGCACAGTCCTTACTGCGAACGTGACCTGCGCGGCCCAGCCGAGCCGCTGCTCGCCGAGGCCGACGAAGCCGAGGTGCTGGTCCGCCACCGACACGGCGTGACCCGCTACACATACGGCCACCATCCCTTCGACGTCGTCGGCTGGGACGGCTGCCTGTACCCATACGCGTTCAACGTCGCCGACTTTGAGCCGATCACCGGCCGTATCCACCAGCCCCCGCCGGTGCACCAGACGTTCGAAGGGCCCAACTTCGTGGTCTGCAGCTTCGTGCCGCGCAAGTTCGACTACCACCCGGAGGGCATTCCGGCGCCGTACAACCACGCCAACGTCGACAGCGACGAGATGCTGTTCTACGTGGGCGGTGACTTCATGAGCCGCAAGGGGGCCGGCATCGAGCTCGGCTCGATCAGCCTGCACCCGTCAGGCTTCACCCACGGGCCGCAGCCGGGTTCGGTCGAGGCCTCGATCGGCAAGGACGCCACCGACGAGCTCGCCGTCATGGTCGACACCTTCCGGCCGCTGCACTTCGGCCCGGCGGCGTTGTCCTGTGAGGACGAGGGCTATGCCTGGACCTGGGCCCGGGGCGTGCAGATCGAGGCCTTCGGCTCGCACTGAGCTCCAGCCGCTATCCGCCCGTGGCGAGTTGGTTCAGCAGCTCGGCGATCGAGTCGAGCAGTTCGTCCTGCCCGCTGATGCCGTGACGGTGCGCGAGGTAGTGCGGGTCGTTGAAGCTGACCTTGATCTCGGTGCCGTCGCGCCACACGAGCAGCTTCTGCGGGAGGTCGATGCCGATCGTGCGGGCGTCCTGCATCAGCGGGGTGCCAGCGGCCGGGTTGCCGAAGATCAGCAGCCGGGTGGGGGGCAGCGAGAGGCCCGCCTCACCTGCGCCTCGAGCATGCTTGACGACCTCGATGAGGGTCAGGTCGGGATTGCGGTTGATGTCGCGGCGGATGCGTCGCACAGTCGGCAGGAAGCGCTGGTCGCTGGTCACGGTGACCACCCCCGCGACCTCGTCGCTGTCCTCGCCGCCGATCGTGCCGCATGCCGCCCGGTCGCCGGCGTCACCGGTGGCCAGGGTTTCCTCGTCGGGGCCGGGCTCGCCGGACAGCTCGGAGGTGTAGCGGTCGGGGATGTTCGCGAAGTTGTCGCGGCCGGCGTGGACCATCACAGCCGAGCCGTCGGCGTCCCGCAGCTCGTCGAGGGTGAACGCGTCGGTGGAGAAGGCCAGCTTGGCGGTCCCGTCCTGGGCGACGTACAGCGACGGCAAGTCCCCGGCGTGGTCGCCGTGGCCGCCGCCACCACCGACGTAGTGGCCGCCGGCGGTGGTGAACGGTCCTTCGGCGGCGCCGGGATCGCAGATGCCGGTGGTGTGGACGTGGAAGCCGTGGAACCCCGGGGTCAACCCTCGGAACCCGGCGTGCACCGCGACGCTGCCGTCGCGTTCACGCAGCCGGACCATGCCGACCCGTGCGCCGTCGGCATCGCGCAGCATCACCCGCTCGCGTCGATCACCGCGTTCAGAGCCCGTCGAGCGCTTAGGTTGCTGGAGCGCTGCGGCACCCGTGGCGGCGACCAGCAGCAGGCAGAGCGTGAGCAGCAGGATCCGGCGCATGACACAACCTCCGCAGCGGTAGACGTGTCGTGTCGCCTACCCCGATGCCATCGCACGGAATCGCGAGGCGGTAGCCGCCGATCGGACCCACGGCGAGTTATCCCCCCGCACCGTGCCAGTCCACCGACTCCGGGGTGATGCGCACGATGATGCGCTCCTCGCCTGGCTGGGAGAAGGGGTAGCGCTCCTTGCCGATGTACTTCTGCGCCATCTTGTCGATGTGGTCGCGAGCACCCTCCTCTACCAGCTCGGCCCGCCCGCGCACCTGCAGGTAGGAGTACGGGTTGTCGGCGGCGCAGACGCTGAGGGCGATCCGAGGGTCACGCTCGAGGTTGCGGTGCTTGGCCCTGCCCTTGGCGGTGTTGAACACGACGACGTCACCATCGCGGTCGATCCACACCGGCGTGGTCTGCGGCATCCCGTCGGGCATCAGCGTGACGATGTGGGCGAAGTTGGGATCGTCGAGCAGTGCGCGCGCGCCGGCAGGAATCGTCGCGGTCATGAAGGGTCCTCCTGAGAGTGGTTAAGGCACTCCTACCCGCCAAAGGGACGGTCATAGCCCCTCGATAGACTCGCCCCATGACCGATCTGTCCACCTCCAACGACGCCGATCAGGCGCTGCTGGAGGGCCTCAACCCCGAGCAACGACAGGCGGTCCTGCACGGCGACGGCCCGCTGCTGATCGTGGCCGGCGCGGGGTCGGGCAAGACCCGGGTGCTGACGCACCGGATCGCGCACCTGATCCGCCACCGGCGGGTGAACCCCCAGGCGATCCTGGCCATCACGTTCACCAACAAGGCCGCTTCGCAGATGAAGGACCGCGTCGGCCGGCTCGTCGGGGACCGGCTGGTGGGAGTGGAACGCGACGAGCAAGGCGTTGCCCGCGCCCGCCCGTGGGGTGGCATGTGGGTGTCGACGTTCCACTCGGCGTGCGCGCGGCTGCTGCGTGCCGAAGCGCCACGGCTCGGCTACCAGCGGTCGTTCACCATCTACGACGCCGCGGATTCGACCCGCCTGGTCGGCCTGTGCCTCAAGGATCTGGGCATCGACCCCAAGCGGGTGACGCCGCGCGGCGCGGCGGCGGTGATCTCCAACGCCAAGAACGAGGTCATCGACTTCGACACCTTCGCTCTGCGCGCCGAGACCTGGTACGACAAGCAGGTCGCCGACGTCTACCGGCTGTATCAGGAGCGACTCCACCGCGCCAGCGCCTTCGACTTCGACGACCTGCTGGTCAAGACCGTCGAGATCTTCGAGCTGTTCGACGACGTTGTCGAGCGCTACCGAGGGCAGTTCGAGCAGATCCTGGTCGACGAGTGGCAGGACACCAACCGCGCCCAGTACGAGATGGTGCGCCTGCTGTCGTGGGGTCATCGCAACCTGACGGTGGTTGGCGACGGTGACCAGTGCCTTCCCGCAGGGACATTGATCAGCACCAGCGGCGGTCCGGTTCCGATCGAGCAGGTCCAACCGGACGATGAGGTGACCGGAACCTGTGGACGGGCGGAGGTCGCCACCGGCAGGGTTACCGCCGTCATGCCAGGGCATTACGACGGACCGCTGTGGGCGGTTCGAGCCGGCGGTCACGCGATCCGGGGGACGCCCCATCACATCGTGCTGGCCCGTGTCCCGCCGCAGCCGGACCGGCACTTCGTGTACCTGATGCATTCAGAAGACCGCGGCTACCGTATCGGCCGCACCCAAGGCGCCCGGCCGGCAACGAAGAGTCGCCCTCCAGAGCCTGGCTACGTGGTGCGCATCAACCAGGAGCACGCGGACCGGCTATGGATTCTGCGCATCTGTGAAAGCCTGCCAGAGGCGGCGTATTGGGAGGCCTACTATGCCGCCGAGTACGGCCTTCCGACCGCATTGTTCCACGGCATGGGCCGCAAGCTGTCCATGGACGAATCACTGCTGAAGCGCCTTTACACCGACCTCGACACCCCAACCCGGGCCAAGGAGCTGATGCGGGCTCTGGATCTCCACCCCGAGTTTCCGCACTACCGCACCGCCAATGGGTGGCGTCGTCAGACCGTGACGCTGCTGATGTTCGGGGATCCACGCGGGCCCGCCGGTATGCACCGTATCCAGTGGTGCTCGATCCGCGCGGACGTGGCCCGGCGACTTGGGGACGCCGGCTTCCCCGTGCGCCCGAACGGTAAGGGCGGGCACAAGGTCGAGGTGTCGCGGGCCAAGTATGAGGACGCGCTGACTTTCGTGAGGGCCATGGCGGCCGAAGGCGGCTTGGAGGTCAAGCGTCGGGCGTTAATCGATCAGGTGCGATTCGAGTTCACGCCGCTGTCGCACCTGCATCCTGGCATGGTTGTGCTGGTAGAGGACGGCGATTACTTCGTGCAGAGAACGGTGGACGCCGTGGCGCAAGAACACTACTGCGGACCTGTCTACGACCTCGAGGTGGAGCCGACACACACCTACGTCGCCGACGGAATCTTGGTCCACAACAGCATCTACAAGTTTCGTGGCGCCGATATCCGCAACATCCTGGATTTCGAGCGCGACTTTCCTGACGCCCGCCGCATCACGCTGGACCGCAACTACCGGTCGACCCAGACCATCCTCGACGCCGCCAACGCGGTCATCGCCAACAACACCCAGCGCATCCCGAAACGGCTGTGGACCGACGCCGGCGGCGGTGTGAAAGTGACGCGCTACACCGCCGACAACGAGCACGATGAGGCCGCCTTCGTGGCCGAGGAAGTGGACCGCCTGGCGGGCGAGGGCTATCGCCACGGTGACATCGCGGTGTTCTACCGGACCAACGCACAGTCGCGGGTGCTCGAGGAGGTGCTGATCCGCCTCGGCCTGCCTTATCAGGTCATCGGCGGTACACGCTTCTACGAGCGCAAGGAAGTCAAGGACCTTCTCGCCTACCTGCAGCTGCTGGTCAACCCTGCCGACGACATCGCCGCCAAGCGCGTCTTGAACGTTCCTCGGCGTGGCATCGGCGCCAAGAGCGAGGCGGCGCTGGATCTGTTCGCGGGGCGTGAGGGTGTGGCCTTCCTCGATGCCTGCCGGCGCGCCGAGGAGAACCACCAGCTGTCAGCGCGCGCCACCGGCGCGGTCCTGGACTTCGTCCGGCTCCTCGACGGGCTGCGCACCACCGTGGTCGAGGAGCAGCCGGAGCTGCGCGAGATCGTGCAGCTGGCGTGGGAGCGCAGCGGCTACCTGACCGAGCTGGAGGCCGAGCGCACCGTCGAGGCGCTGGGGCGGGTGGAAAACGTCCGCGAGCTCGCCGGGGTCGCCGAGGACTTCGCCGGCCTGCAGCCAGACGCCACCCTCGCGGAGTTCCTCGAGCGCGTGTCGTTGGTCAGCGACGCCGACAACCTCAGCGACGACACCTCACGGCTGACCCTGATGACGATGCACAACGCCAAGGGCCTGGAGTTCCCGGTGGTGTTCGTGGTCGGGATGGAGGACTCGGTGTTCCCGCATCATCGGGCGCTGGGCGACCCCGACGAGCTGGAAGAGGAGCGCCGCCTGGCCTACGTGGCGATGACGCGCGCCGAACAGCGGCTGTACCTGACGTCGGCTTGGAGTCGGACCCTGTTCGGCGCCACCAACGCCAACCCGCCGTCGCGGTTCCTCGCCGAAGTGCCCGAGGAGCTGGTCGAGCAGCGCTCCAACGATCGGGGCGGACCCAGCCGCAGAGCTGTCGCCAAGGTCGGTGTCCGCTCGCAGTACCGGCCCGGCGCTTCTGAGGTCGACGAGACGTTCGGGCCCGGCGACCGGGTGCGCCACCCGACCTTCGGGCCCGGCAAGATCCTCGAGCTGACGGGAACACCCGGCAGCGAGGAGGCCCTCATCCGCTTCGACGAGTACGGGACCAAGCGGCTGCTGTTGGCCTACGCCCCGCTGATCCGCAGTGCCTGATCCGCAGCGCCTGGATACACAGCCTCTGATCCGCGCCAACGATGCAGGAGATCGCCGCTGGGCCGTCGAAGGACGTCAGCAAGCCGCAGACGAGCGCTCCCGTCCGCTCCCGTCGCGCTCCGTGTCAGGTCCCGACCACTCAGGAGCTCTCCTCGTGCTTTCCACCGCCGTTCCCCACAGTGCCGCCGTGCTGCGCGCCGTTGTCGCCGCCATCGCGGCGCTCGCCTTGCTGGCTATCCCCATGGCTGCGCCCTCGTCCGCGGGAGGGTCGTCCACTCGGACCGTCGTGGCCGTCATCGACTCGTCGACGAACCCGTACCACGAGTTCTTCCAACCAGCCAGTCCAGCGTCACCCCCGCGGTGCTGGCCGAGTTGGGCATCACCAAGAACCGCATCATCAACCTGACGCGGACCGGCGACTTCAAGGCTGACTACGCCGCGGACAAGGCGAAGCTCGACGCGATCCAGCCTGGCAAGGCCTACTGGTTCAAGGGCACCAACG
>JALZLF010000016.1 GCA_030858865.1 Actinomycetota bacterium
GGCCGAGCGCTTCGGCGACGGCCACGGCGGCGCCGGCGGCGGCAACGGGCCGGTGCGCCGCGACGGCCTGGTCCTCGTCGTCCATGACGAGCTGGTCGCCGAGGTTCCCGCCGAGCACGGCGAGGAAGCCGCCGCGCTGGTCACCGAGGGCATGCTGGCCGCCGCCCGTGAGCTGCTCGGTGACGTTCCCGCCGAGGTAGACGCCTCCGTGAGCCCCCGCTGGGGCCCCCTGGAAACCCGGGGTGGTGGGCATCCGCTACCGGATCGGTAGCGCATGCCCACCACCTCGTTCTGGTACCCCGCGTCAGTCGAGCACCAGGAGGAGCACGTATGGCCGAGCTGCGAGACGCCGTCTACGTCGATGGCGTCCGCCTGCCGATCGGGCGTGCTGGCGACAACGGCTACTACGCCGCCACCCGCGCCGACGACATGGTGGTGCGCACCATCCGGGCGCTGCTGGACCGCAACCCGCAGCTGGACCCCGCCGCGATCGACGACAACATCTGGGCCGCGACCACCCAGCAGGGTGACCAGGGCCTGACCATCGGGCGCACCACCGCGATCCTGGCCGGCTTGCCGAAGTCGGTGCCCGGCTACGCCGTCGACCGGATGTGCGCCGGCTCGGTCACGTCGATCACCAACGCCGCCAACGCCATCCGGGTCGGAGCCAACAACGTCGTTCTCGCCGGCGGGGTTGAGCACATGAGCCACCACCCCATCGCCGAAGGCGCCGACCCCAACCCCCGCTTCCTCGCCGAGAAGCTGGTCGACACCTCGGCGCTGGTCATGGGCGCCACCGCCGAGAACCTGCACGACGAGCTGCCGGGCATCTCCCGCGAGCGCGCCGACGCCTATGCCGTGCAGTCCCAGGAACGGGTCGCCAAGGCCTGGGCCGAGGGCGTGTTCGACAGCCACGTCGTGCGGATGGGCGTGTGGAGCGACGCCGGCTGGCGTGTGGTCACCGCCGACGAGCATCCCCGCCCCGGCACGACGTTGGGGGCTCTGGCGGGGCTGCCAACACCGTTCCGCGCCGGCGGTCGCGTTACGGCCGGCAACGCCGCGGGCCTGAACGACGGGGCCGGCTGCGTGCTGCTGGCAGACCGCGACACCGCGGCGCGGCTGGGCCTGCCCGCGCGCATGCGCCTTGTCGACTACACCTTCGTCGGCGTCGAGCCAGAGACCATGGGGTACGGGCCGATCCCCGCCACCCAGCGGCTGCTGACCAGGACCGGCCTGTCGATCGACGACCTCGACGTGATCGAGATGAACGAGGCCTTCGCCGTGCAGTGCCTGGCCTTCCTCGACCACTTCGAGCTGCCGATGGACAGCCCCAAGGTCAACCCCTACGGCGGGGCGATCGCCATGGGCCACCCTCTGGCGATGTCCGGCGCGCGGCTGACCCAGCAGCTCGCGCAGTACCTGCAGACCCACGACGGCGCCCGCTACGGCCTGGTGACGCTGTGCGTCGGGCTGGGCATGGGCGCCGCCGTGCTATGGGAGCGGATCTGAACATGGCCGGCGAGCTGGTCACCAGGTGCCGGGTCACCTATCTCGACTCGCGCGCCGCCGGACGCCTGGCGATCCTGACGTTGGACAATGGCGCCGACCACCGCAAGCCCAACACGTTCGGCGAGCAGGGACTGGCCTCGCTGCGCGCCACCCTGGAGGAAGTGAGCGCGCAACCCGACGTCAAAGGCCTCATGCTGACGGGCAAGCCGTTCGTCTTCGCCGCCGGCGCCGACCTCGGCGCCTTCGAGGGCATGGACGAGGCCACTGCCCGGGAGGCCGCGCGGCGCGGCCACGAGGCGTTCGGGCTGCTGCGGGAGCTGCCGTTCCCGACGCTGGCGGCGATCAACGGCGTGTGCATAGGCGGCGGGCTCGAGCTCGCGCTGCACTGCGACTACCGGACGCTGTCGGCCTCGGCGGCGGGAATCGCCTTCCCCGAGGTGTTCCTGTCGATCGTCCCGGCCTGGGGCGGCACCCAGCTGGCTCCCCGCGTCGCCGGCGCCGCCAACGCGCTCACCGCCATCGTCGGCAACGCGCTGAACAACAACCGGGTGCTGCGCGCCGCGCAGGCGGCACAACTGGGGCTTACCGACCGCCTGCTGTCCGCGACCGACTTCTTCGAGGAGTCCCTGGCGACGCTGGAGGATCTGGTCACGGGCCGGTTGCGGCTGCCGGCTCGTGAGCTTTCTCCCGACGGCCTCGACGAGGCCCTGGCCGCCGCCCGCCGCGCAGCCGACGACCGCGTCCACGGCGCGACCCGGGCGCCCTACGTCGCGATCGACCTGATCGAGTTCGCCGCACGCGGGGGTGACCTCGCCGAAGGGCTGTGTCGCGAAGAGCAGGCACTCGCCGAGCTGCTGCCAGCCCGCCAGGCCCAGGCCGCCGTCTACAGCTTCGGGCTGACCCAGCAGCGCCTGAAGCGCCAGCCGTGGAAGCCGGCCGCCGCCCCCCGTCGGATCGCCAAGGTCGGCATCGTCGGCGCTGGCCTGATGGGCGCGCAGCTCGGGGCGTTGTTCCTGCAACGCTTCGAGGTGCCGCTGGTGCTGACCGACATCGACGCCGGTGTGCTCGAACAGGCGCGCCGGAGCATCGACGGCGAGCTGGACACTCGCGTGGCCAAAGGCCGCCTGCGTCCTGGCAAGGCCGAGCACCTCAAGTCACTGGTCACGACCGCCACCGACGTCGCGCCCCAGGCCGGCGCCGACTTCGTGCTGGAGGCCGTCGTCGAGGACCTCGGGCTCAAGCAGCGGATCTTCGCCGACCTCGAGACCGTGGTGGACGCCGGCTGCATCCTGGCGACCAACACCTCAGGGCTGTCGATCACCGCCATGGCCGCCGGACTGAGCCATCCGCAACGGGTGATCGGGTTCCATTTCTTCAACCCCGTGGCGATCCTGCCGCTGGTCGAGGTCGTCGCAACCCAGGCGACGTCCGACAGGGCGTTGGCCACGGCCTTCGCGGCGGCCGCGACCCTGCGCAAGTCGGCGGTGCCGTGCGCCGACACCCCCGGTTTCGTCGTCAACCGGCTGCTGAGCCGTTTCATGGGCACCTGCGCCCTGGCCGTCAGCCAGAATATCGGATTCACCGACGTCGACGACGCCATCAGGGCACTCGGCCTGCCGATGGGCCCCTTCGAGCTGCTCGGCCTTGTCGGGCCCGCCGTCGCGGCTCACGTCGCTCGCACGCTGCACGCGGCCTACCCCGACCGCTTCCCGATCGACGAAAACTTCCAGATGCTGGGGTCCAGCGGCCTGCCCGGCGTCTACGACTGGAGCAAGGGCCGGGTGCCCTATCCCGAGGTGACCCAGCGCTGGCAGGTCGGCGCCGAGGGCGGGCAGCGCCCGAGCGCTGAACAGATCCGCGACGCCGCCATCCAGGCCGTGGCCGACGAGATCGTCGTGATGCTTGACGAGGGGGTGGTGGCAGACGCCCGCGACATCGACACGTGCCTGCTGCTTGGTGCGGGATGGCCGTTCTTCCTCGGCGGCATCTGCAAGTACCTGGATCAAACCGGTGTCAGCCAGCGGCGCTTCGGCCGCACCCTCGTCGGCCAAATCGACCACGCCATCAAGGCCTGACGTTCGGTGCTGCCGATCCAGCGAGCAGTGCCGTGGGACACTGCGGGGAATGCAGCTTTCAGACCAGCTCGTCGAGCGGCTCGCCCGAGCGGGCGTCGCGGCCGTCTACCTGTTCGGTTCGCGCGCCAAGGGAACGCACACCCCCGTCAGTGACGCGGACGTGGCCGTGCTGATGCCTCAGGGCGGCCGCAGGCTCACCCTTGCCGAGCGTTCGAGCTTGGCCAACGCCTTCGCCGACGAGCTGGGGGCGCCCGATGCCGACCTCGTGGTGCTCAACGAGGCGCCGCTGGAGCTGCGCGGCCGCGTCGTTCAAGAGGGGCGTCCGCTGTACCGCGCCGACGAGCCAGGCCGCGTCCGCTTCGAGGTCGACACCCTGTCGCGCTGGCTGGACGTCGAGCCCACCGTACGGGAACAGGACCGCGCCTACCTCGCCAGGGTCGCCCGCGAGGGGCTCGGATGATCGACACCTCACGGGTCCGAGCCCGCCTGGCGCTACTGGCGCGGTACCGCCGCCGCCTGGCCGGATTGCGGGACCTCCCCCGTGACTCCTATCTGCGCGACCACGACCTGGAGGGTCGCTACGCGTTGCAGGCAGCGGCGCAGATCTGCATCGACCTGGCGAACCACGTGATCGTGGCGAACGCCTGGGAGCCGGCAAGGGACTTCCGCGACTCGTTCACCCGTCTCGAGGAGCACGGCCTGTTGGACGGTGGACTCGCGGAGCGGCTGCGGGCCCTCGCCGGACAGCGCAACCGGCTGGTCCACCTCTACGACGACGTCGACGACTCGCTGGTGCAGGACAACTTGGCCACGGGACTGGACGATCTCGACGACTTCGCCCGGGTCATCGCGGGCCTAGCCGGTCGGGAGCCGTCCCCATGAACAGGCTGGGCAGCGCCGATGCTCGCTCCTCGAGCGGGCTCAATAGCCCCGCTCGATCCACTCCTGCAGGTGCGGCGCTTCGGCGCCGATGGTGGTCGAGGCGCCGTGGCCGGGATGGACCTCCGTCTCCGACGGCAGGGTCAGCAGGCGCTCGCGGATCGACGTGATGATGGTGTCGAAGTCCGAATAGGACCGGCCGGTGGCGCCGGGGCCGCCCTGGAACAGGGTGTCGCCGGAAAACAGCACGCTGCGGCCGTCGAGGGCGGGGGCGTACAGGCACACCCCGCCGGGCGAGTGGCCAGGCGTGTGGAGTACCCGCAGGTCGACACTGCCCGCGGCGACGGTGCCGCCGTCGGTCAGCTCCACGTCGACAGGCCGCTCGCCGTGCACCGCGTCCCACAGCATCCGGTCGTCGGGATGCAACCAGATCTGTGCGCCGCTTCGCCGCGCCAGGTCGACCGCCGCGCTGATGTGGTCGTTGTGGCCGTGCGTGCAGACGATGCCGGCCACGCGCCTGCCCGCGACGCCGTCCAGAATCGCGTCGGCGTCATGGGCGGCGTCGACAACGAGCACCTCGGCGTCGTCGCCGACCAACCACACGTTGTTGCGGACGTCGAAGGACTGACCGTCGAGGGTGAACACCCCCGCGGTCTGCACGAGGTCGATCCTCACGGCAGCACGACCACCGAGCGCAGCACCTCGCCGCGCTGCATCTTGGCGAAGGCCTCCTCGATGTCGCCGAGGCCGATCGTCTCGGACACGAAGCGGTCGAGGTCGAGCTGACCGAGCAGGTAGGCGTCCACCAGCAACGGAAAGTCCCGGCTCGGCAGGCAGTCGCCGTACCAGGAGGACTTGAGCGCTCCACCCTTGCCGAACAGGTCGATCATCGGCAGCTCGACCTGCATGCTCGGGTCCGGCACCCCGACCTGCACCAGGGTGCCGGCGAGGTCGCGCGCGTCGAACGCCTGGCGGTAGGTCTGCGGCAGGCCGACCGCCTCGATCGCCACGTCCACTCCGAACCCGCCGGTCAGCTCGCGGACGGCCTGTACCGGGTCCTGCTCGCCGGCGTTGACCACGTCGGTCGCGCCGAACTCGGTGGCCCACTGCAGCTTGCGCTGGTCGAGGTCGACGGCGATGACCTTGCGAGCGCCGGCCATGACCGCCCCGGCGATGGCGGCGTCGCCGACACCGCCGCAGCCGAACACCGCCACCGTGTCGCCGCGCCGCACGCCGCCCGTGTTGACCGCGGCACCCCAGCCGGCCATCACCCCGCAGCCGATCAGTCCCGCGG
>JALZLF010000025.1 GCA_030858865.1 Actinomycetota bacterium
CGGCGGCCAGTCGAGCGCGCGGCGAGGGCGTGCCGGGCTCGGCCGTCCGCCACAGATCCTCGTCAAGCAGGCCGATGGTCAGGGCCGCCCCGACCGGAACGAGCTCGGCTGCCGCTTGCAGTGGCGCCAGGTCGCGGGTGATCAGCGTGCCCTTGGTCAGAATGGAGAAGGGGGTCCGGGCCTGGGCCAACGCCTCGATGACCTGCGGCATGAGCGCGTAGCGGCCCTCGCAACGCTGGTAGGGGTCGGTGTTGGTGCCCATGGCGACGTGCTCCCCGCGCCACGACGGCCGAGCCAGCTCCCGACGCAGCACCTCGGCCAGGTTGACCTTGACCACGACCTTGCGCTCGAAGTCCTCGCCGGGCGACAGGTTGAGGTAGCGGTGGGTCGGCCGAGCGAAGCAATAGCTGCACGCATGTGAGCAACCCCTGTACGGATTGATGCTCCAGGCGAACGGCATCCCCTTGACGCGGTTGAGGGCCGACTTGGTCTCGACCTCCAGGAAGGCCATGCCGGCGAACTCGAGAGTGTCGAAGGTGCGCACCCGCTCCACCCGCAAGGGCAGCGCGGACTGGGCCGGTACGGCGGCTTCGGCACCTGGCGCGCGCTGCAGGTCGGTCATCGACGTCACGAGGGCCAGTATCGAACTGGTGTTCGATGACCGCAAGCCCGGCCGCCGTTGCCATGCTGTTCAGTGCGCGTTCATCCCGATGGGATAGCGTTCTGTAGTGCAATCCGAGGCTGTCGCCGTTCTGGACGAGCCGGCCGAGCCGCCGTCTCGCTACATCAACCGTGAGCTGTCGTGGCTGGAGTTCAACAGACGCGTGCTGGAGCTGGCGGAACGCCCCGACACACCGCTGCTGGAGCGCGTGAAGTTCCTGGCGATCTTCAGCTCCAACCTCGACGAGTTCTTCCAGGTCCGCGTGGCCGGCCTGAAGGATCAGCTGGCGGCGGGCCTTGGGGCCAGCGGCATCGACGAACAAGCGCCCAGCGAGCAGCTGCGCGTGGTGACCGAACGCACCCGCGAGCTGATTGCCCGGCAGTCACAGGCGTTCGTCGCCGACATCAGTCCGGCGCTGGCCGACGCCGGCATCTGCTTCGTCAACTGGCCGAAGCTGACAACCGAGGACCGCAAGCACCTGCTGGATGTCTTCGAGCGCCAGATCTTTCCGGTGCTCACGCCGTTGGCCGTCGACCCCGGGCATCCGTTCCCCTACATCTCGAGCCTGTCGCTGAACCTTGCGGTGATCGTGCGCGTGCCCGACACCGGCGAGCGGCGCTTCGCCCGTGTCAAGGTGCCGCCCCTGCTGCCCCGCTTCGTGGCACTGCCCGACGGCAAGCGCTTCGTTCCCTTGGAACAGGTCATCGCGGCCCACCTCGAACGGCTGTTTCCCGGCATGGAGATCTGCGGGCGCTTTCCGTTCCGCGTGACCCGCAACGCCGACCTGACCTTGGAGGAGGGTGAGGCCGACGACCTGCTGGCCGCAGTGGAAATGGAGCTGCGGCGACGCCGGTTCGGCAGGGCCGTCCGCCTCGAGGTCGAGCGGGGCTGCAGCGCCGAGGTTCGCGACCTGCTGCGCCGTGAGCTGGAGCTGCACCGCGACGATGTGCATGAAGTCGACGGGCCCCTGGATCTCGGCGGGCTGGCGTCGATCTACGACCTTGACCGTCCGGAGCTGAAGGACGACAGCTGGACGCCGAGCACGCAACCCGGCCTGGCCACCGCCGGTGACGAGGAGGTCGACCTGTTCGCCGTGCTGCGCGCGCGCGACGTGCTGGTCCACCATCCCTACGACTCGTTCGCCACGTCGGTCGAGGCGTTCATCGAGCAGGCCGCCAACGACCCAAAGGTCCTGGCGATCAAGCAGACGCTGTACCGCACGTCCGGCGACAGCCCCATCGTCAAGGCGCTGATCCACGCGGCCGAGCGCGGCAAGCAGGTGGCCGTGCTCATCGAGCTCAAGGCCCGCTTCGACGAGCAGGCCAACATCGACTGGGCCAGGGCCCTGGAAGAAGTCGGCGTCCACGTCGTGTACGGCCTGGTGGGCCTGAAGACACACGCGAAGGCGGCGCTGGTGGTCCGCCAGGAGGCCGACGACATCCGGCGCTACTGCCACGTCGGCACCGGCAACTACAACTCCAAGACCGCGCGGCTGTACGAGGACATCGGGCTGCTATCGGCCGATCCCGACCTCGGCGCCGACCTGTCGGACCTGTTCAACCTGCTGACCGGCTACAGCCTGCGACCCCAGCACCGCCAGCTGATCCTCGCCCCAACCTGGCTGCGCGACCGCATCGTCGAGCTCATCCGTGAGGAGGCCAGCAGCGACGGCGGGCGCATCGTGATGAAGATGAACAGCCTGGCTGACGCGCCGGTGATCGACGCACTGTACGAGGCCTCCCAGGCTGGCTGCAGCATCGACCTGATCGTGCGCGGCATCTGCTGTTTGCGCCCCGGCGTGCCCGGGTTGTCGGACAACATCCGGGTGCGCTCGATCGTCGGGCGCTTCCTGGAGCACTCGCGGATCTTTTCCTTCGCCCACGCCGGCGCACCCACCGGCACCATCTACATCGGCTCGGCGGACCTGATGCCGCGCAACCTCGACCGGCGCATCGAGACCGTCATCGAGGTCGAGGACCCCGCCCTGCGCGCGCGGCTGGACCAGGTCTTGCAGCTCAACCTGGCCGACGACCTCAACACCTGGGAGCTGAACGCCGACGGCTGCTGGGAACGGGTGGCCAAAGGCGATGGCGTCAGCGTCCACCAACGGCTGCATGAGCTGGCGCTGGAACGTGGCCGTCGGCGCCGTGACGAGACCCTGGCGGCGGCCTCGGAAGGCGCCGGCTCGGTGTCGCGGTTGGTGACATGGGCCAACACGGAACGCGGTGGCAAGGCGAAGCCATGAGCCAGACCCCGCCGCGACCGACCGCCTCCGCCGGCCGGAGCGCGTAGCCGGCGATGGGCACCATCCTGCTGGTGCGCCACGCCCATGCCGGCAGCTCCGAGGCCTGGATCGGCGACGACCGGATCCGTCCGCTGAGCCGCAAAGGGGTCACGCAGTCGCGCGGCCTGGTTCCGCTGCTCGACGACCAGCCGATCGGCACCATCCACGCCAGTCCGTTCGTGCGCTGCACCCAGACCGTGGAGCCGCTGGCCGCCGCCAGAGGGCTGGCCGTCCTGCCCAGCGACGCGCTGGCCGAAGGGTCCGGCGACGCGGCCCTGCAGCTGCTGCGCGACCTCGCCGGGCACGACGCCGCGCTGTGCACCCACGGCGACATCATCCCCCTCGTGCTGCGCGGGCTGGGAGACGATGGGCTGCGGCTGCCAGGCAAGCCGCGCTGGCAGAAGGGCTCGGTGTGGGTCCTGCACGCCGATGGGGAAGGATGGAGGCAGGCCCGGTACCTGCCACCTGCGACCTGAGGACCTAACTGTGTGTCCTACCGCTGTCGCTACTTGAGGACTCCCGTTATGCGCATCGCCGCGCTCGACCTCGGCAGCAACTCGTTTCACCTGCTGGTCGCCGACGCTGGGCCGGACGGCACCCTGACGCCGGTCCTGCGGGACAAGACGATGCTGCGTCTGGGAAACGTGGTGGCCAAGGACGGGGCAATCACCGGCTCGGCTGCCGACGAGGCGGTGGCCACCGTCCGCCGTTACCGCGCGCTGGCCGACGCCGCCGGCGCCACCGAGATGGTGACGTGCGCCACCAGTGCCATACGCGAGGCCGCCAACTGCGCGGCGCTGGTGCAGCGCATGGCTGACGAGGCCGGCGTGACGGTGCGGGTCATCGACGGGGACGAGGAAGCGCGCCTGATCTTCGCCGCCGTCCGCGCCAGCGTCGTACTCCAGCCACCTCCGGCGGTGTGCCTCGACCTCGGCGGCGGCAGCCTGGAGGTGTCCGTCGGCGACGTCAAAGGGCTGCGCTGGGCCGTCAGCCTGCCCTTGGGCGTTGGCCGGCTCACCACCGAGATGGTGCGCTCCGATCCACCCCGCAAGGGCGACCTGCGCCGCCTGCGAGACCGGGTCACCGAGGCACTGGAGCCGGTGGTCGCCGAGGTGGCCACCCACGGCCCGGGCCTGGCCGTCGGGACCAGTGGCACGCTCACCGACCTGGCGGTCGCCGCCCTGAGCAAGGCCACCGGCATCCGGCCGGCGTCGAGCAACCAGCTGGAGGTCAGCCGCAAACAGCTGGAGGCGCTGCACGACGATCTGATCACGATGACCTGCGACGAACGGGAACAGATCGTCGGCCTGGAGCCCCGGCGGGCACCGTTGGCGGTCGCGGGCTCAACCGTGGCGTTGACCGCCCTTGCGCTGCTGGACCTGGACCGGATGGTGATCGGCACCTGGGCGCTGCGTGAGGGCATGGTCTTGGACACCCTCGCTCGCCACCATCCCGTCGACCGCAACGACGAGCCTCGCGCCATCCGCGACGCTTCGGTGCTCGCCCTCGCCCGCCGCTACAGCTGGCCGGAGGAACACAGCCGCCTCGTGGAACGGATGGCACAGACCCTGTTCGACTCGACCAGCGGCCTGCACGGCCTTGAGCCCGAGCAGCGCGAGCTGCTGACGCACGCGGCGTTGCTGCACGACATCGGCGGGCACGTCTCGGCCGAGGACCAGGCCAGTCACAGCGCCTACCTGATCACCCACGGACGCCTTCGCGGCTTCGACCCCGACGAGATCGCGATGCTGGCCTGCCTGTCCCGCTACCACCACAAGGGCGAACCCGGCGAGGGTTTCGCGCCGTTCGATCGGCTGCCGGCGCGCCGGCGCAAGGCGCTGCGCTCGCTGGTGGCGTTGCTGCAGGTCGCCCACGGGCTGGATCGCGGTCGCACCGGCGCCGTGGCCGGGCTCGACGTGACGGTAACCGACGACGCGGTGCACCTGGCCGTGGCCACCTTGACCGACACCGACGGGGAACTGGAGCGCTGGGGCGCGCAGCGCGCGACCAAGCGGTTCGAGCGGGCGTTCGGCCGACACCTGGTCATCTCCGAGTCGGCCGAGGTCGGCACATGAACCGCTTGCGGCACGCCTCCAGCCCCTATCTGCGGCAGCACGCCGACAACCCGGTGGACTGGCAGGAGTGGGGCCCCGAGGCCTTCGCCGAGGCCGGCGAGCGCGATGTTCCCGTGTTCTTGTCGGTGGGCTATTCCAGCTGTCACTGGTGCCACGTGATGGCCCACGAGTCCTTCGAGGACGCCGAGGTCGCCCGCGTCCTGAATGACCGCTTCGTGGCGGTCAAGGTGGACCGGGAGGAGCGGCCGGACGTCGACAGCGTCTACATGGGCGCCGTGCAGGCCATGACTGGAGCCGGTGGCTGGCCGATGAGCGTGTTCGTCACCGCCGGCGGCGTGCCGTTCTTCGGCGGCACCTACTGGCCGCGCGACAGCCGTTCCGGCCTGCCGGGGTTCCTGCAGGTCCTGCAGGCCGTGGACACCGCATGGCGCGAACAGCGCGACCAGGTGCTGGAGTCCGGTCAGCGGCTGACCGCGCACCTGAAGGCCGCCAACGAGCTGCCACCAGGCGCCGAGCGGGTCGATCCCGACACCGCGTCGAACGCGGCCGCGGTGTGCGTGCGCGCCTGGGACCGCGAGCTGGGCGGGTTCGGGGCAGCGCCCAAGTTCCCGCAGGCGATGACGATCGACTTCCTGCTGGCGCACGCACAGCGGACCGGCGACAGCGCGGCCCGCGACGCCGCCGTGCAGTCCCTGGAGGCCATGTCGCGCGGTGGCATCTACGACCATGTGGCTGGGGGCTTCGCGCGCTACTCGGTCGACGAGCGCTGGCTGGTCCCCCACTTCGAGAAGATGTTGTACGACAACGCGCTGCTGCTGCGCGCCTACACCCACGCCTGGCAGGTGACCGGCAGCCGCCGGTGCCGGCGCATCGCCACCGAGGTCGCCGACTACCTGCTGCGCGACCTGCGTTCCCCCGAGGGCGGCTTCTACTCCGCGACCGACGCCGACTCCGAGGGCGTTGAGGGGCTGTTCTTCACCTGGACGGCCGACGAGTTCGACGAGGTCGTGCGCGCCGCCGGCGAGGACGCCTCGGCGTTCCGCGCCTTCTACGGCGTGTCAGCGGCTGGCAACTTCACCGATCCGCATCATCCGGAGGTTGGTTCTCGTTGCATCCTGTTCGAAGCCGGTCGGCGCGACTCCGACGACAGCGGTTTCGCCTCCCGCGTCGACCGGGTCCGCGCCGCGCTGGCGCAACGCCGTGAACAGCGCGTCCACCCGGGGCTGGACGACAAGATTCTGACCAGCTGGAACGCGTTGGCGCTCGGCGCGCTGGCCGAGGCAGGCACGGCGCTGGAAGAGCCGCGCTACATCGAGGCCGCCACCGCCTGCGCTCGCTTCCTGCGCGACACGCTGGTGGTCGACGGCAGCCTGCACCACACTTGGAAGCAGGGTCACCAGGCGAGTGTGGCGGCGTTCTTGGAGGACGAGGCCTACCTGGCCCAGGCGCTGCTGGTGCTGTACGAGGCCGACGCCAACCCCGAGTGGTTCGCCTGGGCGCGACAGCTGGCGCGTGACGCCGACGCACGCTTCGCCGAAGCAGACGCCGACGGCAACCCGACCGGGGCCTACTTCGCCACCGCCGACGACGCCGAGGCCTTGCTGACCCGCCCCAAGGACCTGTGGGACAACGCCACCCCGGCCGGCTCGTCAGTGCAGGTCGATGTGCTGCTGCGCCTGGCGGCGCTGACCGGCGGCGGCGAGCTCGCCTCCAAAGCCGAACGCACGCTGGCGTTGTTCGCGCAGCGCTGCGAGCAGGCGCCGACCGGCTACGGCGAGATGTTGCGCGGGCTGGAGCGCCTGCTGGCGGGCCCTTCGGAGGTCGCCGTGATCGGCCCGCCCGACGACAGCGCCACCCGCGAGCTGGTGCGGGTCTACCAGCGGCGCTGGCGCCCTGGCAGTGTCCTGGCCGTTGGACCCGTAGACGGCTCGGACGACGCGCCGCCGCTGCTGGACGACCGGCCTCTGGTCGACGGTCGCCCGGCTGCCTACGTGTGCCGCAACTTCGCCTGCCAGCGCCCGGTCACCGATCCCCAACAGCTCGCCGAGCTTCTTCAGGTGACCGTCGGCGGCTGAGCGATACCCTTCGCTGGCATGCCGACCGCCAGCCTCCTCGACGACCTCAACGCCGACCAGCGCGCCGCCGCGGGGACCACCCAGGGCCCGCTGTGCGTCATCGCCGGGGCTGGCACGGGCAAGACGCGGACGATCACCCACCGCATCGCCTGCCAGGTCGCCGAAGGCGTCGCGAGCCCCGATCAGATCCTCGCCGTCACGTTCACCGACAAGGCCGCCGGCGAGCTCCGTCAGCGCCTCGCCGGCATGGGACTGTCGCGACCCGTACGCGCTGCGACCTTCCACGCAGCCGCTTGGGCCCAGCTGCGCTGGTTCTGGCACCGCGCCCACGACAGCCCCTTGCCGGACGTGCTCGCCTCGAAGGTCCGCCTGCTGCTGCCGCTGGCCCGCCGCACCACCACGCAGGCGATGGACCTTGCGACGGAGATCGAATGGGCCAAGGCCCGACGACTGGCCCCCGACGACTACGCCGCCGCCGCGGCGGACCGCGACGCGCCACTGGAGCCGGAACGGATGGCGGCCGTCTACGCCGACTACGAGCGTGCCAAGGACGAAGCCGGGCTGCTGGACTACGAGGACATGCTGCTGCGGGCTGCCGCCGTGATCCAGCAGCACCCCGACATCGCCGCCGAGGTGCGCGACCGCTACCGCTTCTTCACCGTCGACGAGTTCCAGGACGTCAACCCGGCACAGTTCGCCCTGCTGCGCGCCTGGCTGGGGCCGTCGCAGCAGCTCTGCGTCGTCGGCGACGACGACCAGACCATCTACTCGTTCACCGGCGCGACCGCCGACTACCTGCTGCGGTTCCGCCGCTGGTTCCCCGCGGCCGCCACGGTGACCCTGACCGAGAACTACCGGTCGACCCCGCAGGTGCTGGGCCTGGCCAACGCCGTGCTGTGGAACAAGCCGGGCAGCCGCCGCAAGCGGCTGTCGGCCACCTGCCCCTCGGGGCCCGCGCCGACCTTCGCCGAGCACGCCGACGACGAGGCGGAGCGCCACGCCGTCGTCGAGGCGATCCGCGGCCTGCTCGACGAGGGCGTGGCAGCCGGCGGGATCGCGGTTGCGTACCGGGTCAACAGCCAGTCCGAAGCCTGGGAGCAGGCCCTGCGGGCCGCGGGCATCCCCTACGTCGTCCGTGGCGCCGGCGGCTTCTACCAACGCCGCGAGGTCCGCCAGGCCCTGACCGTGCTGCGCGCGGCGGCCAACCGCCCCCAGCCGGTCCCCCTCGGGCTGGAGCAGACCACGCCGGCGCGTCCGGTTCGCGCCGACAAGGCCACCAGCCGTGTGCTGCGCGAGCAGATGGGCTGGAACGGACGTGCCGAGCCAGAGGGCGAGGCCGCCCGGGAGCGCTGGCGCAACCTCGGAGCGCTCGTCGAGGTCGCCGCCGGCCTGGCCGACGACGATTCCGCGACGACCCTGGCCGACGTCGCCACCGAACTGTCGCGGCGGGAGGCCGAGGGCGCCGACGCGCCGGGCACCGGCGGCGCGGTGACGCTGCTGACGCTGCACAAGACCAAGGGTCTGGAGTTCTCGGCGGTCTTCCTCGTGGCGCTGGAGGAGGGGCTGCTGCCCATCTCCCACGCCAAGACCGACGAGGCGGTGGCCGAAGAGCGCCGGTTGCTGTACGTCGGCGTCACGCGCGCCCGCCGGGTGCTGTCGCTGTCATGGGCCCAGCGCCGACCCGGCTATGCGGGCAAGGTCGTGGCCCGGCGCCCCTCGCGGTTCCTGTACAACCTCGGCGAAGGGGCCCCTCGCAGCAGCAGCAGCGGGCAAGCGGTGACACGGCTGCGCGGCCGCGCCGCATCACCCCTTGACGGTGCTGAGAACCCCGCCTTGGTGCAGCGGTTGCGCGACTGGCGCCGGGAACGCGCAAAGGCCGACGACGTGCCGGCGTTCGTGGTCTGCAGCGACCGCACGCTGGCCGCGTTGGCGGCGCAGCGCCCCTCGACACCCCGGGCGCTGCTCGCCGTCTCCGGCGTCGGTCCGGCGAAGGTGAAGCGCTACGGCGAGGACCTTCTGCGCGTCATCGCCCAGACGCCCTCGTGAGTCCGCCGACCGCGCTTTTCCTGATCGCCGCAGGAGTTCGCCCATGACCACAGCCGCGCTGTTCACCGACCTGTACGAGCTGACGATGGTGGCCGGCTACCAGGCCGCCGGGCGAGCCGACGAGCAGGCGACGTTCGACCTGTACTTCCGTCATCCACCGGCAGGCGTGGACCTCGTCGTCGCCTGTGGCCTGGACCCGGTCCTGGACTACCTGGAGGCGTTGCGCTTCGACGACGAGGACCTGGCCTACCTGTCGTCGCTGTCGCTGTTCGACGACACGTTCCTGTCCTACCTGAGCCGGCTGGAGTTCCGTGGTGACGTGTGGGCGGTGCCCGAGGGGCTGCCGGTGTTCTCCGACGAGCCGCTGCTGCGCGTCAGCGCCACCCTCGCCGAGGCGCAGCTGGTCGAGACCTACCTGCTCAACCGCATCTGCTACAGCTCACTGGTCGCCAGCAACGCCGCGCAGCTGACTCGGGCCGCGCGCGGCAAGCCGGTGCTGGAGTTCGGCGCCCGACGGGCCCACGGACCGGACGGGGCGCTGACCGGCGCGCGAGCCGCCATGATCGGCGGCTGTGCCGCCACCTCCAACGTGGCCGCCGGGCAGCGCTTCGACGTGCCGGTGTCTGGCACGCAGGCGCACGCCTTCGTCATGGCCTTCGCCACCGAGCTGGAGGCCTTTCGCGCCTACGCCGCCACCTTCCCCGACACCAGCATCCTCCTGGTCGACACCTACGACACGCTGTGCAGCGGCGTTCCCAACGCGATCACCGTCGCCGACGAGCTGGCGGCAGCGGGACACAAGCTCAAAGGCGTTCGGCTGGACTCAGGCGATCTGGCGTCGCTGTCGCACGAGACGCGTCGCCTGCTGGACGCCGCCGGCCTGCGCGACGTCCAGATCATCGCCTCCGGGGACCTGGACGCCGAGCGGGTCCGCGAACTCGAACAGCTCAACGTCCCGATCGACGGCTACGGGGTCGGCACCTCGTTGCTGACCGCGCGCCGCGACCCTGCCCTGTCAGGCGTGTACAAGCTCGCCGAGATCGCCGGAAGCCCGGTGATGAAGCTCAGCGGCAGCCCGGCCAAGGCCACCAGCCCGGGACGCAAGCAGGTGTGGCGCGGTGACACCGGCGACGTCATCGGGCTGCACGACGAGGACCTGGAGGGCGAACCACTGCTGGTTGAGGCCATGCGCGACGGGCAGCGCAGGCTGCCGCGCGCCGGCCTGGCACAGCTGGCGCAACGCAGCCAGAAGGCCGTGGCGGCGGTCCAACCGAAGGTCGTGACCGGAGCGTGGTCCGTGCGCTCCAGCCACCTGCTCGACAGCCTGCGGGCGGCCACCATGCGGCACCTGGGCCAGGGACTTGTCTCCTAGAGATGCCCAGACGCACAGAAAGGCCGCGCCGAAGCGCGGCCTTTCTGCAAGGGTCCTACCTACTCCGACGCGGCCTCGCTGGCGGCGCCGCCCTCACTCGCGCCGCCGCCCTCACTCGCGCCGCCGCCGCCGCCGCCGCCGCTCGAGCAGCCGACCGCGGAGAGGGCCAGCAGGCCGGCCAGCACGCCGGCGATGATGTTCTTCTTCATGGGAGAGTCCTCCATACATCTGCGGGCCGATCCCGCCTTTGCGGGGGCCAAGCGCCTCCTACCCGTGTAGGAGGTAGCCGAATCTTCGCACACAATCCCCCGCGGATGCCAGTACACACGTGTCCGCCCGGACACACGCCTCAGGCGCTACCGCCGCCGGCTACTCCAGCGCGATCACGCGCGAAGAAAGCGCAGGCCACGCGTGCGCGGATACCGGCGCAACGTCCCAGCCGACACCAGCGCCCGCAGGTCGGCGGCGGCGGTCTCACGGCTGAGCCCGGTCTTTGCCGCGTACTCGCCGAGGGTGACCGTAGCTCCGGGCGCCATCCCGCCCGCCATCTCGACGGCCCGCGGCGACACCGGCGAGTTCCCGGCGGCCAGGCGCCGCGCGGCCGACGTCAGCCCTTCGACCACCGCCTCGGCGTGCCATTCGAGCCACGGCCCGAGGTCACCTCGCCGGCGGACGGTGGCGGCGACCTCGCTGTGGTAGCCGCCGGGATCGGCGGCCAGCGTGCGTTCGGGCACCGCAACCGCCGCGGGGTCCAGTCC
>JALZLF010000029.1 GCA_030858865.1 Actinomycetota bacterium
CTCGGTCAGAGGCGGCCGGTGCTTGAGCTGTTGTGCGCCCACCACCGCGGTCACCCGGCACCGGCCCGTCAAGGGTCGGTTGGTCACCTAATGTACTACTATCCACATTCGTCCCACCTTACGCAAAGTATGTCACACTGAGCCACAGCAGTACCAAAGCGCGGTTTCGCACTGGTCACCGTAACCAGGATCGAAGCAAGGCTATCCCAACAACGGGCGGCGAGGACATAGTCAATTCTGGGGGTCTTTCGTCCAGTGCCTCGTCACTCTGAGTGAACCCCACAGGACGCGGCTTGAGGACGGCGGGAATACGTGGCCAGGCATTGGCGGCCCTGCAGGGGCGTGGCCGCCAAGGGGTTTGGAACGACCCCGACGAGGGATTGGCGCGCGGGAACTTTCGACGTAGCCGCGTCCCCGATGCCACCTGCCACCGTGAACTACCTCGCCCGGCTCAAATGGGTTCCGCGCACCCGAGAACGGTGTGTCTGATCAGCCCCGGCGATACCTGTCCGCCGCCGAACTCGTCGAGACCTTCTGCTGCGGCCAAGCCGACAACTGCGTCGGCCCGTCATTCACCCTGCTGTTCACGACGCCATCCTCGTCAACGAGGTCGGCTTCGTACCTGGCGTTAGCGGCATCCGGCTGCTGTTCCGCTTCGTCGTCGTCGCCTACGAACGCCTCGCCCTCGGGATCGCCTCAAACTGGACGTTCAACAACTGGGGCCGCTTCCCCACATCGAAGTGGAGCTAAGGGGAATCGAACCCCTGACCTCTTCCATGCCATGGAAGCGCTCTACCAACTGAGCTATAGCCCCGGGTATGACGCCGGCCACGATAGCGCACCGCTCGGAACCGCCTGTAGCGCCGCCGCCCGCCTGGGCATGCGGCCGGCCTGACTACACTGGCCGCAGCGCCTCCAGGAGGGACCGACAAGCCGTGGCGACGGGCTACAACCCAAGCGAGATCGAGCCGCGATGGCAACAGGCATGGGCGGACGCCTCGCTGTTCGTCGCCGACGAGGCCAGCCCCAAGCCGCCCTACTACGCGCTGCACATGTTCCCCTACCCGTCCGGTGACATCCACATGGGCCACGTGGAGGCCTTCTCGCTGGCCGACGCGGTC
Organism: Actinomycetota bacterium; assembly: GCA_030858865.1. Classification (GTDB taxonomy): domain Bacteria; phylum Actinomycetota; class Nitriliruptoria; order Euzebyales; family Egibacteraceae; genus JACCTL01. Next base: position 1,122 of record JALZLF010000029.1, read on the forward strand.
GCCCGCTACGCGCGGCTTCGCGGCTTCGAGGTGATGAACCCGATCGGCTGGGACTCCTTCGGGCTGCCCGCCGAGAACGCCGCCATCCAGCGCGGTGTCGACCCTCGGGCGTGGACCTACGGCAACATCGAGACCCACGCGCAGACGATGCGCCGGCTTGGCTTCGCCTGGGACTGGTCACGGCGCCTGCACACCTCTGATCCCGAGTACTACAAGTGGACCCAGTGGCTGTTCCTCCAGCTGCTCGACGCCGGCTGGGCCTACCGCAAGGACGCGCTCGTCAACTGGTGTCCCACCGACCAGACGGTCCTGGCCAACGAGCAGGTCATCGACGGGCGCTGCGACCGCTGCGACAGCGAGGTCACCAAGAAGTCGCTGACCCAGTGGTTCCTGGCGATCACCGAGTTCGCGCAACGCCTGCTGGACGACATGGCGCAGCTGGAGGCGACCTGGCCGGATCGCGTGCTGACGCTGCAACGCAACTGGATCGGGCGCAGCGAGGGTGCCGAGGTCACCTTCACCATCGACGAGGCCGGCGACGACGTCGTGGTCTACACCACCCGGCCCGACACCCTGTTCGGAGCGACCTTCTTCATCGTCGCGCCGGAGCACCCGCGAGCCCGTGCCTGGGCCGAGTCCAGCGGTCGGGCCGGCCAGTTCGACGAGTTCCTCCGGCGCGTGCAGCGCAAGACCGACGTCCAGCGGCAGGCCGCTGAGCAGGACAAGGAGGGCATGTTTCTCGGCGTGCATGCGGTCAACCCGGTCAACGGCGAGCGGCTGCCGGTCTACGCCGCCGATTACGTGCTGATGGACTACGGCACCGGCGCCATCATGTGCGTGCCGGCGCATGACCAGCGCGACCTGGACTTCGCCCGCCAGCACGACCTGCCGGTGCGCATCGTGGTGCGGCCCGAGGCGGGCCCCAACGGCGCACTGGAGCTTGACCCGGCCACCATGACTGAGGCGGCCAGCGGGAACGGCGTCCTGGTCAACTCGCCGGGCTATGACGGTCTGGCGTGGCAGCAGGCCAAGCGCCGCGTCACGGCCGACCTCGAAAGCAAAGGGCTTGGCCGCGCCGCGGTCAACTACCGCCTGCGTGACTGGCTGGTCTCTCGCCAGCGGGCCTGGGGACCACCCATCCCGATCATCTACTGCGACGCCTGCGGTGTGGTGCCCGTCCCGGTGGAGGACCTGCCTGTCCGCCTGCCCGACGACATGGACTTCGCCGAGGGCAGTGGCTCGGCGCTGGCGCGCCATCCCAACTTCTCCAAGGTCGAGTGTCCCCGCTGCGGTGGCGAGGCACGACGGGAGACCGACACCACCGACACCTTCGTCGACTCGTCGTGGTACTTCCTGCGCTACTGCTCGCCGCACCGCGACGACGTGGCGTTCGACCCCGAGGCGGTGCGGCGCTGGATGCCGGTGGATCAGTACACCGGCGGCGTCGAGCACGCGATCCTGCACCTGCTGTACGCCCGCTTCGTCACCAAGACGCTGCACGATCTGGGGCACCTGGACTTCGTCGAGCCGTTCACGCGGCTCAAGTCCCAGGGCATGGTCGTGTCCGGCGGCGCCAAGATGAGCAAGTCTCGCGGCAACATCATCGAGCCCAACGACGTGCTGGAGCGCTTCGGCGCGGACACGCTGCGCGGCACGATGTTGTTCGCTGGTCCGATCGAGGAGGACATCGACTGGGCCGACGTCTCGGCCGCGGGCATGCACAAATGGTTGGCGCGACTGCTGCGTCTGGTCGCCGACCACACCGCCGACGCCGCCGAGGCCGGCGACAGCGCCGCGCTGCGCACCGAGACGCACCGCAAGATCGCCGCGGTGACCGCCGACTTCGACGGCTACAAGTACAACACCGCCCTGGCAAAGCTGATGGAGCTGTCCAACGCCGTACGGGCCACACTGCAGGCCGGCGGTCGCGGGCCGGCGGTCGCCGAGGCACTGACGGCGCTGGCCACGATGCTGTCGCCGATCTGCCCGCACGTCGCCGAGGAGCTGTGGCACCGCCTCGGCCACGAGGGTCTGGTCGCCGCCGTTACCTGGCCGACCTACGACGAGGCCCTGTTGGTGGAAGCCACCAAGCGCATCGTCGTCCAGGTCGACGGGCGGGTCCGCGACACCGTGGTGGTCCCGGCCGGCACGGCCCAGGACGAGGTCGAGGCGCAAGGGCGGAGCCTGGACAACGTGGCACGCCACCTCGACGGCCGCGACCTCGTCAAGGTCGTCTGGCTGCCCGACCGGTTGCTGAACTTCGTGACGCGTTCCTCGCCCTGACCCCGACCCGCGGTGGTGGGCATCGTCCACCGAATCGGTAGTGGATCCCCACCACCTTGGCTCTTGGGCGTGACGGCGAAGGGTCCACAGCCGGCTGGAAGAACCTCGGGCGGGGCGCGCGCCGCACCGTAGCGTCGGTGCGTGTCCGGCTTCCAGACCCTGCGAGCGTGGCTGCAGCGCTGCCGCTGCACACCCGCTGAGCTGCTCGCGCTCGCGGTGCTGGCCGCTGGCTCGCTTGCGGGGCTCGGCCTGGTCTGGATGGCGGCACGACCCGGGATGGTGCCGCCCCCCGAGCCTGTTCCCAGCGCCATCACCTCGCAGGGTCCGCTGGCCGTCGGGCAGGCCGAGGTCGTGGTCCACGTCGCGGGGCGTGTGGCGGCACCCGGCGTCTACACGTTGCCGGGCGGCTCGCGCGTCGCCGACGCGCTGGAGGCGGCGGGCGGTCCGCGGCCAAGGGCAGCCCTGGAAGCGCTGAACCTCGCTCGACCGCTGGCCGACGGCGAGCAGCTGCTGGTCGGAGACAGGCGCTCCAGCGCACCGCCGGCTTCGGCGGCCACGCCCAGCGCGCCGTCGGCCACACCGTCGCCCGGTTCGACGCCCGCACCCGGTTCGACAACCGCGCCGGGCGCGTCGCCAGGCGTGTCGCCGATCAGCCTCAACCAGGCGACCGCCGCCCAGCTCGAGCTGCTGCCGGAAATCGGTCCGGTGCTCGCCGGGCGGATCATCAGTCACCGCGAGCAGATCGGCGGCTTCACGGCGGTGGAACAGCTGCGCGACGTCAGCGGCATCGGCGAGAAGACGTTCCAGGCGCTGGCGGGCCTCGTCACCCCGTGACTGCCGCCGCGGCGTGGGCCGCCGTGGCCGCGCTGTGGCTCGGTTGCCTG
>JALZLF010000050.1 GCA_030858865.1 Actinomycetota bacterium
GTCATGGTCCTGCAGATGCTTCGCGACACGCTGCAGCACGGCGACCCCGGCGTGCGGATCGGCACCGAGCTGCCGCTGGTGGAGCTGGCGGCCTGCGCGGTGGTCGCCGCCCGCTACGAGGCGCAGGGCGAAGCGGTGGGCTCGGTGGGCGTCCTTGGCCCCATGCGCATGGACTACCCCCGGACTCTGGCGGCGGTGCAAGCGGTAGCCTCGTCCCTGCAGAAGGCACTGGCCGAGCTGACCGGCGGCGCCTGACACCCCCGCCTGCCAAGCTGAACAGGACTCCACCCACCTTGCGTGACCTGTATGAGATCCTCGGCGTCTCGCGCGACGCCAGCGAGGACGAGATCAAGCGGGCCTACCGTCAGCGAGCCCGCACGCTGCACCCTGACACCGGTGGTGACGAGGAGCAGTTCAAGGAGCTGACTACCGCCTACGAGGTGCTCAAGAACCCTCAGGCGCGCGCGAACTACGACCGCTTCGGCGATCCGCGTGGTCCCGGGGGCGCCGGCGGGGATCCGTTCGCCGGCTTCGGCGACCTCGGCGACCTGATCAACGCCTTCTTCGGCGGTTCCGGAGGCTTCGGCGGCGGGCGGGCCACGACGCGCAGCGGCCCGCAACCCGGCCGCGACGCCATCGTCGACGCCAGCCTCACCCTGGAGGAGGCCGCCGAGGGTGTGCGCCGCGATCTGGACGTCACGGTCGCGCGCGCCTGCCAGGTGTGCGGCGGCAGCGGCGCGAAGCCAGGGACCAAGCCGGTGGCCTGCGAGACGTGCGGCGGCGCTGGCGCGGTGCAGCAGGTCACGCGCAGCGTCTTCGGCCAGATGCTGACCACCACACCGTGCCCGACCTGCCGCGGTGCGGGGGAGCGCAACCTGGATCCTTGCGAGGGTTGCGGTGGCGAGGGGCGCCGGCAGGAGTCTGACACCGTCGAGGTCGACGTCCCCGAGGGCGTCGATGACGGCACGCGCCTGCGGGTCCTCGGCCGTGGAGAGGCCGGGCGGCTGGGCGGCCCGCCCGGTGACCTGTACGTGCGCGTGCGGGTGCGGCGGCACCCGATCTTCACCCGTGAGGGCAACGACCTGCACTGCGAGCTGCGGCTGGGGATGGCGCAGGCGGCGTTGGGCGGCGACATCGTGGTGCCGACGCTGCACGGCGAGGAGAAGCTCCGGGTCCCGGCCGGCACCCAGTCGGGCGCCGTGCTCACCCTGCGACGCCAGGGCATGCCCAAGCTGTCCGGCGGTGGCGCTCGCGGTCACCTGCATGTCCACTGCCGGGTGGAGACGCCGCGCGACCTCGACGAGCAGCAGTCCGAGCTGTTGCGGGAGTTCGCGGCGGCTCGCGGCGAGGATCTCGCGGCCGCCTCGCAAGACGGGAGGGGCCTGCTCGGCCGGCTGCGCGAAGCCTTCGGAGCCTGAGCTACTCCACCCCGACCCGGGGACCCCACTTCTTCGTCACCGCCGAGCGCATCGACGGCAACCGGGCCACGATCGGTGGCGAGGACGCCCGCCACCTGCTGACGGTGCTGCGCGCCCGCCCCGGCGACCCGCTCAGCCTGTCCGACGGCGCGGGCACCCGCTGGCAGGCCAGGCTGGCCGAGGCCGGCTCCGGCGAGGTGGTCGTCGATCTGGTCGATCGCGTCCTGGTGCCTCGCCCCGTTCCGAGGCTGGCGGTGGTGCACGCGCTGCCAACGCGGCGCAAGCTCGACGACGTGGTGCAGCGCCTCGTCGAGGTCGGTGTCGACCGCATCCTGCCGGTGCACAGCGAACGCAGCCAGGTGCGGCTCGAAGCCGCGCGGGCGGCCAGGGCCTCGGTCCGCTGGAACGCCGTGGCCGAGGCGGCGGCCAAGCAGAGCCGCCGCGTGTGGCTGCCGGTCGTGGAGCCGGTCGGGGAGTGGACCACGGCCTTTCCGGTAGGCGTTGCCGGCGTGGTGCTGTGGGAGGAGTCCGACGTCGCGCTGCGCACCGTCCTCGACGGCCTGGCCGGCGAACCGGACCTGGTGCTGGGCGTCGGACCCGAGGGCGGGTTGACCGCGGCGGAGGTGCGAGCCAGCGGCCTGGCCCACGCCACCATGGGTGAGACCGTCCTGCGCACCGAGACCGCGGCCCTGGTGGCGGTCAGCGCGCTGCGCTACCACTTCGGACTGATGGCCTGATCCCGCCCGAGCAGACCAGCGCACCATGTCAGCGGGCGATGGCGACCGCGGCTTCGGCCAGCGAAGCCAGCCGCCGTCGTGCCGTAAGGGGATCGGCGGCCGTCGACTCGACGGTGTAGCGCCTCGCTCCGCGCACGAATGACAGCCGATCGGTGACGCGGTGACCGGCGCTGATCCGCAGGCCGACGCCGCCGGGAACCACCGGGGTGGTGAAGGTGCCCTCGGCGTCGCCGCAGTCGCGCAATCCTGCATAGGTGTCGTAGTCGACGGCCTGCTCTCCGCCCGCCAGCTCCTCGACCTGCACGGCGATCTGCTCGCCGCCTGCGGCGTACCACTCGCGCCGTTGCCCTCGCGACCAGCCGAGCTGTGCCATGGCTTCGATCACGCCTGCCGGGTGCGCGGAGGAGGCGGCGACACCGCCCGGATCCAGCACGCTGTCCACAGAGGCCACGCCATCGAAGCCTGGCACTGCCTGTGCGGTCGGCAGGACGGCGACAAGGTCACCCCTCAATGGCCCTCGCTCGGGGGCCAGGGGTTCTCCGCTGTTCAGCCGGGCCTGCACACCGGCGCAGGAGAGGCTGGTTCGGCTCTGCGCGCCGAGCTGACCGGCGATCCCCCCGATCGCCACCGCCGCGCAGACGCCCAGCATCGCCACACGAGGAGTGACCGGCGCGCCACCGGGCCGCAGCGCGGCTCTGGCTGCCGTGGACAGCGGTGGCCTGAGCAGCTCGGCGGGCAAGGCCTCGGCGAACGCCACCGGATCGGCGACCCGCAGCAGCAGGCCGCCGCAACCCCGCCCTGGGCGGTCGGCCGGGTCGGTCAGCGTCCGGCCGCACGTCAGCAGCGGCCACGCCCACCAGGAGGTCGGCAGGGCCAGCGGAGCGTTCAGCAGGACCGCCACATTGGGCGGGGAGCCCGAGGCAAGGCCGGCGTCGGCCAGCGGCAGGAAACCGACGAGGTCGCGCGGCCACCATGGCGCCTCACCAGCGCTTCTGGAGCGAAGCGGTGCCCAGGAAGTGTCGCTAGCCCGGCGGGTCCGCGGAGCGCGGCCGGGCAGGCGATCCACGATCACACCGGCGACGTCGGCCCGCGACAACACCAGCGGCGCCGACAGCAGGGCAGCGGTGACCACGAAGACCCGAGGGCCCAGGTGCAGGCGCGCCGGCGGGGCGAACACCAGCCGCAGGAGCCCCCCGCCGACGGCGAGGCAGCCGCACGCCAACAACACGCCCGCGACCAGCGGCAGCTGGGTCGCCGCGGCGGGACCACCCACCACCAGGATCACCGCCGCGAACAGGGCGAACACGCGGCCCGCCAGCGCGTCGGACAGCGCCACGTCGGTCGCCGCTTCGGACGCACCGAGGCGCCGCCCCGCCGACCATCGCTGTGCCACACCGCCCCTTCGCCCGTCGCAGTGCCTATCGGCACGGCCCCGGTGGTGCTGAACGACCTGCCGACGGCTGACAGGAAGACCGACGAGGCCGCTAGGTTGGCGCCTGCCCACCGACCGCCGACCGCCACCGCCCACCCCGCTACCGCCACCGGCGACCGCCCGCTCGCGAGACCGAGGACCAGGCATGCGCTACCCCACCGCCCGCACCGTCGACGTGGTCGACAACTACCACGGCACCAAGGTCAGCGACCCGTACCGCTGGCTGGAAGACGCCGACGCCCCCGACACCCGCGAGTGGATCGTCGCCCAGAACGCCCTGGCGAACTCCTGGCTGGCCGAGGTCGGCAACCGCGAGGCGATCCGTGAGCGCCTGGCCGAACTGACCGACCACCCTCGCGCCGGCGCGCCGTGGCATCGCGGGAACCGCTGGTTCGTGCTGCGCAACACCGGGCTGCAAGACCAGGACGTGCTGTGGACGATGGACGCACCCGATGCCAAGGGCGCCGTCCTGCTGGACCCCAACAGCCTGTCCGAGGACGGCACCGTCGCCCTGACGGGGGTGGCGGTCAGCGACGACGGGGCGTTGCTGGCCTACGCCACCAGCGCCAGCGGCTCGGACTGGATGACCTGGCGCGTCCGCGACGTCCAACGCGGCGAGGACCTGCCCGACGTCGTCGAGTGGAGCAAGTTCTCCAGCGCGGCCTGGTCACCGGACAACAGCGGGTTCTGGTACGCCGGCTACGACGCGCCGGCCGCCGGACACGCCTACGAGCAGCCCAACCGAGACCAGCGCCTGCGCTTCCACCGCCTCGGCGACGACGCGGCCGATGACGCGGTGGTCTACCAGCGGCCCGACCAGCCGGAATGGGGCTTTGATCCCACCGTCACCCACGACGGGCGCTACCTGATCCTGCACGTGTGGCACGGCACCCAGCCGACCAACCGCAGCTACTACCTTGACCTGCGACGCCCCGACCAGGGCGTGGTCAAGCTGCTGGACACCGCCGACGCCGCCTACGACTTCGTCGGCAGCGACGGCAACGTCCTGCTGTTCCGCACCGATCTGGACGCGCCTCGCAGCCGGGTCATCGCCGTCGACGTCGAGCAGCCAGCGCCAGCGAACCGGCGTGAGATCATCGCCGAGGCCGACGACGCCCTTGAGCGCGTGCACTACATCGGGGGGCGGCTGCTCGCCGTCTACCTGCACGACGCCCACCACCGGCTGCAGTGGTTCGACCGGGACGGCCGGTCCCTCGACGAGATCGCCCTGCCGACCGTTGGTGCGGTCGACGCCATCACCGGACGCCAGGACGATCGCGGCTGCTGCTTCTCGTTCCAGACCTTCACCGAGCCGCTGCGCACCTTCCGCTACGACCTGGACACCGCGACCACGACGCCGCTACACGACGCGGGCCTTGATCTCGCCGACCTGGTCACCGAGCAGGTCTTCGTCACCCATGACGGCGTGCGCACGCCGGTGTTCCTGGTGCACCGCGCGGACGTCACGCCCAACGGTGCCCGCCCGGTGTGGCTGTACGGCTACGGCGGCTTCAACGTCCCCATCACGCCGATCTGCAAGAAGGAGTGGCTGGTGTGGGCCGAGCTCGGCGGCGTGCTGGCCGTGGCGACCCTGCGCGGCGGTGGGGAGTACGGGCAGGACTGGCACGACGACGGGCGGCTGGCCAACAAGCAGCACGTGTTCGACGACGCGATCGCGGTCGCGGAGTGGCTGTCGCGGGGGAACGGCGGCGACGGCCGCAGCTGGACGCGTCCGGACCGCCTGGCGATCCACGGGCGCTCCAACGGCGGCTTGCTGGTGGGGGCGTGCCTGACGCAGCGGCCCGAGCTGTGGGGCGCGGCGGTGCCCGAGGTCGGTGTCCTGGACATGTTGCGCTTCCACCGCTTCACCATCGGCTGGGGCTGGGCCAGCGACTACGGCACGGCCGACGACGCCGAGGAGTTCACCTCGCTGCACGCGTACTCGCCGCTGCACAACCTGCGGCCAGGCACCGCCTACCCGGCGACCCTGATCACCACCGGCGACCACGACGACCGCGTTGTGCCCGGCCACTCGTTCAAGTTCGCCGCGGCACTGCAGGCCGCCCAGGGCGGCGACGCGCCCGTGCTGCTG
>JALZLF010000086.1 GCA_030858865.1 Actinomycetota bacterium
GTTGCGCGACGAGCTCGACGGTGCTCCGGCGGGCAACCAGCCCATCGTCGGCGCGCCGGACCAGGCCGCCGGCCGCGAGGACGGCGACCTCGCCACGGGCACCCGTGGGGATTCGACGCCGCGCGGCGCGGCCCCGCCTACCAGAACCGCGGGAGGTTCCGTCGCGGCGGGTGGCCGCCACGAGCGCACGGCCGCCGACCAGGAGCCGGCATCCGGCGGTGGGCGGCGCATCGCGGTGATCGTGCTGGCGGTGCTGTTTCTGGTGGCCGGTGTGGCGGCGGGCCTCTATATCGGCCTGCAAGGCGGCCTGTGAGCGGCTATCCCGAATGGCCCAGGCGCCGCGACACTTCGCTGCTCAACAGGCGCACCTTGGGGCCGAGCGCGGCGGGGTCGGGCAGCCGAGAGGACGGAGCGACGATGCCGAGGCTGGCGATCGGGCGGCCCGACCGGTCCATGATGGGAGCGGCGACACCGGCCGCTCCGCGCTCCAGCTCGTCAGAGGACACCGCGTAGCCACGCGCCTTGCTGGCGGCCAGCTCAGCGGCCAGTGGAGGATGGCGGGTCACCAGCGGACCTCCGTCGTGAGGCTCCAGGAAGGCCAGCAACGCTCGGCCATGAGCCCCGACGGCGAGCGGATGGCGGAAGCCGACGTGGTAGCCGACCCGTACCAGGAGCCCCGCAGGCTCCACGCGGTCGACCACCACCACGTCGCCGCGGTCGCGCACCGCCAGGCAGACCGCCTCGCGCACCTGTTCCATCAAGGAGCGCATCGCGGGAAGCGCGAGGCGGCGCACCTCGAGGCTGCGGCTGGCGCGGGCCCCGAGCTCAACCAGCGCCACACCCAGCGCGTAGCGGCGCGTCTGCGGGTCGCGGACCGTGAAACCTTGTTCGCCGAGGGTTTCCAGCAGGCGGTAGAGCACGGCCCGGTCCAGCCCGGTCGAGGCCGACAGCTCGGCGACCGTTGCGCCGTCCCCGCTGCTGCCAAGGCATTGCAGGACAGCCAGTCCCCGCGACAGCGTTCGCGACCCGCTGCTGACCGCAGGAGCAAGTGACGGCACCGCTGGCATCCGCCTCTCCTTGTCCCCGCCGGGTCGCCCTTGACCAACCCAGCGCACCCGCGAACGTACGAACCCCGAATGCCGGACCGGTTGGCTCCAGTGTGAGACCGAGCGCCGACCGCGGTCAAGCGATACCGCGTGGGGGCCCCCGCCCCTCCGGCTGGCCGACCTTGCCGCTGCTAGGCTTCGCCGTCCTGGCGACAACAGGAGCGCAACGTGACACCGCACCACCAGCTCGTCCCGAGGGCGGAGGACGAGACGCCGCTCGAGCGCATGGTCGAGGCCAGCGTCTTCCGCAAGCTGTACGACAACCGGATCCTGTACCTGCGCGGCGCCATCGAGGACACCGTCGCCGACACGCTGGTCGCGCAGATGATGTCGCTGGACGCCGACAACGACAAAGACATCACGCTGTACATCAACTCCCCCGGCGGCATCGTTTCGGGCATGTTCGCCATCTACGACGTCATGCACCTGATGAACAGCAAGGTCAACACCGTCTGCGTGGGGATGGCAGCCTCCGCCGCGGCGTTCCTGCTAGCCACGGCCAGCGGCATGCGGGCAGCCACACCCAACGCCCGGATCATGTTCCACCAGCCGCTGGGCGGAGCGCGGGGTCAGGCGGTCGACATCCAGATTCAGGCGCAGCAGATCGTGTTCCTGCGCGAACGCCTCAACGAGATCCTCGCCGAGCGCACCAATCAACCCCTCGAGCGGATCCAGAAGGACACCGACCGCGACTTCTGGCTGTCGGCCGAGGAGGCCGTCGCCTACGGCGCGATCGACGAGGTCCGCGCCCGCGGCGGAGTCTGACCCCGCCTGCCAAAGACCACGGTTGGTCACGATAGCCTGACCTGGCCTTATCCGAGGGCGGCCGCCAGGTCAGCCGCCCAGCCACACATCGCCGCCGCCGGTTGCCGGATCGACCTCGACGACGCGGTGGTTGCCCGTGTCCACGACGAGAATGCGCCGGCCGGTCCACAGCAGGGCTTCGGGCTCCCGCAACGCCGAGGCCGAGCGTAGGTCGGGTGGCAGCGACGAGCGGTGCTCCAGGGCGGCAAGCGACGCGTCGAACGGCCTGCCGTCGCCCAGGAGCGTTCGCACTCGCCCTGTGGCCGGGTCCAGCGACTTGACCTTGTGGTTGAGGGTGTCGGCCACGAGCAACGAGCCCCTCGGGCCGGCGGCGATGCCGACCGGATGTTGAAAGCGGGCCTCGTCGGCGTCGCCGTCGGCGTCGCCGAAGTCGAACAGATCGCCACCGGCAACGGTGCGCACCTGCCCGCCGGACACCCGGCGCAGCGCCGAGATCTCACTGTCGGCGACGTACAGCGCGCCGTCGTCGCCCCACGCCAGGCCGGAGGGCTGGGCGAAGGCGGCGGTGACAAGGTCCCCGTCGACGCGGGCCTCGCGGCCGCTGCCGGCGTAGACCGCGGCGATGCCGTCCCCGCCACGGTGCGGACCTGCCCGCTGTCCAGGTCCACGGCGCGCACCGCGTGGTTGCCGGTGTCGGCCACATAGATCTCTTCGGCGCCGGCGGCGATCCCACCCGGATAGGCAAGCGTGCAGGGGGGCCGGCCTCCGGCCTCAGCGGCAGAGGGGCCGGGTCCAGCATCGCCAGCTGCCGCTGGAGGACGCCGCGCAGCGCCAGCAGCAGCGGCGCCCGGTCAGGCTCGCCGCTGGCCGCCCCGACGATCAGCCCATCCGCGCCGACGACCACCAGGGTCGGCCAGGCACGGACGGCGCAGGCGTCCCAGAGCCGCTGCCCCGCGACGAGCACCGGATGGCTGATCCCGTGGCGGAGGACCGCCTCGGCGACAAGGCTGGGTCCCGCTCGGACGGGAACTTGGGAGAGTGGACGCCGACCACCACGAACGCCTCGTCGGCCAGCTCCCGCTCGACCGCTGCCAGCACGGGCAGCGTGTGCAGGCAGTTGATTCAGGCGTAGGTCCAAAAGTCCAGGAGCACGACCCTGCCGAGCAGGTCGGCGGGCGTCAGCGCACGCTCAACGTTGAACCAGACGGCGTCGGTCGGCAGCGCGGGAGCGTGGATGCGAGGCATGGCGCCACGTTACGTCTCCGACGGCGTCTGGCGGTACTCGTCGACCGACGGTCCGCCGAGCCGCTCCAAACGCCAGGTCAGGTAGGCGTAGGTGACCAGCAGGAGCGCAGCGAACGCCGGCCAGCCCGTCACGATCCGGGCCACGGTCAGCCAGCCGACCTCCTGGCGCTGCACCAGCACCCACTGCACGCCGGCCTTGCCCAGGTACAGCGCCGCCCAGGCCCAGGTGATCTCGGAATAGGCCGGCCGCACCCGCGGATGCCGGTACCACGCCAGCGGCCAGCGATAGATCGCCGCGCTGGTCAGCGCGATCACTGGCCGGCGGACAAGGATGCTGAGCACCGCCACGAGGCCGAGGACCGCGTTGCTGACGATGCCGGGCAGGAAGTAGGCGCTGGCCTCCCCCGCCAGCAGCGCGAAGCCCACGGCGATCAGGGTGCCGCCCAGCCCGGACAGCGCATACAGCAGTCGCTGGCGTCGCCGCAGCCGGCCCGCCACCAGCACCAGGCTGAACCCGATCGCGACCACGGCAGCGACCGGCAGCCCCCCGACGGCGTTGGCGACCACGAACACGACCGGAGGCGCCACGGTGTCGACCAGCACCGTGCGGTTGGCCAACAGATCACGGGCGCTGTAGACCGCACCGCCCGGCGATGACGTCGAGCCCTCCTTCATCGGCGCTGGCACCACGGGCAGTAGGTGGTGCCGCGGCCGCCCAGCACGACTTTGCGCAGCGGGGTGCCGCATCGCCGGCAGGCCCGCCCCCCCTGGCCGTAGGCCACCAGGAAGTCGGCGTTGCGTCCCGACTCGCCGTTGACCATCCGGTAATCGCGGAAGGTCGTGCCTTCGCGCTCGATCGCCTCGCTGAGCACCTCGCGGATCGCGGTCCACAGGGCAAGGGAGCGCTCGCGGCCCACCCGGCGGGCGTGCGGGTTGATCCGGGCACGCCACAGCGCCTCGTCGGCGTAGATGTTGCCGACGCCGGCTACCGGGCGTTGGGTCAGCAGCCACGGCTTGACCGCCATCCGGCTGGCGGCAAGCGCCGCGTGGAAGCGCACCGGGTCGAAGTCGTCGGACAGCGGCTCCGGGCCCAACGAGGCGAGAGTGGCCAGACCGCGGTAGTCCCCAGCGGGCACCACGGCAAGGGTGCCGAACCGGCGGACGTCACGGAAGTCCAGCACGCTCGCGCCGACAGTGGCGCCCGCATCCGAGCCGGGCCCGCCCACAGTGCCGTCGAGCGTGAAGGTGGCGCGCACGTAGGCGTCAGGTTGCCAGCCGTCTGACTCTCCCCGGAAGCGGAACGAACCGGTCATGCCCAGGTGGGCGACGAGCTCCAAGCCGCCGTCGAGCTCGCCCAGCAGATACTTACCGCGGCGGCGCAGGCCGAGGACGCGACGACCCGCCGCCAGCTCGACGGCACGAAAGCGGATCTGGGGTTGGGCGGACACCGACAAGATCCGCCGGCTTTGCAGGCGCGGGGCCAGCTGGCGGCGGACGCTTTCGACTTCGGGAAGCTCTGGCACGGACCGCCATTGTCGCGCGGCCGCCCGTCAGCTCGCTGCACAGCCGGCACATCGCAGGGAGCGCCCGTGCTCCCCCGATCAGACAGTGAAGTTCGCGCCTACGGCTGCCGATACGAACAACGCCGGCTCCGAGCCACGGCTACGTACCGTCGATCAGGAATGACATCGTGGTCATGCAACCAGACATCTCAACCAAGCCAGATGCCAAGACGGCGTGGGGGCCACCGCTGGACGAAGGAGCTGCCGCGCTGTTCCTGAGGGCGCAGGCGGCTTCGCTCGCCAGTGGCCTCGGCGGGAACCGCAGCACCGTCCGCAACACCCTGGCGGCCCACAGCCAGTCCCACGAGCGGTGGCTGAGGCTGGTGGCGGAGGTCAGAGACAGCCTCGGTGATGACGCCGCTCAGCACGTCGCGGCGCTGTACATGTTGCATGGACGCGTGGCCGAATCCCTGGCCCGCCGGTCCGGAGAGCTGCTGGACGACACGACCGCCGAGGCGGTCCAACGGCTGCTCGCCGAATGGCTCGACCGTCTCACCGACGCCACCCTCGCCACCCTGCGGCGCCAGGCCGTGCCCGGGTAGAGTTCCGGCCTCGGGGAGCGCGGCAACGCACACCGCCCCGCCGTGGCGAACGGAAGGCCTCTGTCATGACCGGCGCATTCCGGGTTCCTCCTCCTTCCAACGAGCCGGTCCGCGGTTACGGCCCCGGCAGCCCCGAGCGCGCAACCTTGACCGATCGCCTTGCCGCCATGGCCAAGGAGCGCCTCGAAGCGCCGATGGTGATCGGCGGCCGCCCCGTGGCCGGGGCGTCGACGTTCGCGGTGACCGCACCCCACCGTCACTCCCAGGTGCTGGCCGATGTGCAGGCCGCGGGTCCCGAGCACATCCACGCGGCGGTCGACGCGGCCCTGGAGGCACGCGCCGACTGGGCGGCGATGCCGTGGACCGAACGGGCGGGGGTCTTCTTGCGCGCAGCCGAGCTGCTGGCGGGCCCGTGGCGCGACACGATCAACGCCGCCACGATGCTCGGCCAGTCCAAGACGGTGTACCAGGCCGAGATCGACGCCGCCTGCGAGCTGATCGACTTCTGGCGCTACAACGTCGCCTTCGCCGAGCGAATCTACGCCGAGCAGCCCGTGTCGTCCCCGAGCACCTGGAACCGCATGGAGCACCGCCCGCTCGAAGGCTTCGTCCTGGCCCTGACGCCGTTCAACTTCACGGCCATCGCGGCGAACCTGCCGACGGCTCCGGCGCTGATGGGCAACGTCGTGGTGTGGAAGCCGTCGGAGAAGCAGGCGCTGGCGGCCCAGTACACGATGCAGCTGCTGGAGGCCGCTGGCCTGCCCCCGGGCGTGATCAACCTGGTGCACGGGGACGGCAGGATGGCCGCCGAGGTCGCTCTGGCCCACGAGCGCTTCGCCGGACTCCACTTCACCGGCTCCACCACCGTCTTCAAGGGGCTGTGGCGCCTGGCCGCCGAACGCATCGACGACTATCGGGTCTATCCGCGGCTGGTCGGCGAGACCGGCGGCAAGGACTTCGTCATCGCCCACCCCTCCGCGTCGGTGGACGCGCTGGTGGTCGCGCTGGCCAGAGGCTCCTTCGAGTATCAGGGCCAGAAGTGCTCGGCGGCGTCGCGGGCCTACCTGCCGCGCTCACTGTGGCCGCGCGTGCGCGACGGGCTGGCTGACCTCGTCGGCGACATCCCGATGGGCGATATCGCCGACCTGTCCAACTTCATGGGCGCGGTGATCGACCAGGCCGCGTATCGGCGGCTCACCGAGGCGGTGGCCAGAGCCCGAACCGAAGGCGTGGAGGTCCTCGTCGGCGGCGGGGGCGACGACCGCGAGGGCTGGTTCGTCGAGCCGACCGTGCTGGTGTCAGACGACCCGACCTCCGACACGATGGTCCGCGAGCTGTTCGGCCCGTTGCTGACGGTGCACGTCTACGACGACGCGCGCTACTCCGACACCCTGCGACTGGTGGACCAGACCTCGCCCTACGCGTTGACTGGCGCCCTCTTCGCCGAGGACCGCGCGGCCGTGGGTGAGGCCCTGACCGCGCTGATCGACGCGGCGGGCAACTTCTACGTCAACGACAAGCCGACCGGTGCGGTCGTCGGCCAACAGCCGTTCGGCGGCGCCCGTGCCTCCGGCACCAACGACAAGGCCGGCTCCGTGTTGAACCTGCTGCGCTGGGTCTCGCCACGGGCGATCAAGGACACGCTGCTGCCACCCGTGACGTGGCGCTATCCGCACATGGGCTGAGGGCGTGGACGAGCTGCTGGTCATCGCCAACGCGCAGGCCGGCTCGGAACAGGACGAGCGCTTGCAAGCGGCACTCGACGTCCTGGGCGAGCCCGGTGCGCCCGAGGTCGTGCGTTGCGGCTCCCCCGACGACGTCGACGCAGCACTGGACCGGGCCCAGGGACGGCGCATCGTCGTCGCCGGCGGTGACGGCAGCGTGCACCTGATCGTCAAGCGGCTGTGGGAGCGGGGTCCGGACACGCTGGCGGCCACCGAGCTCGGTCTGGTGCCACTGGGGACCGGTAACGATCTGGCCACCGGGCTCGAGCTGCCGCAGGACCCCGCCGACGCCGCGCGGGTGTGCCTCGACGGCACGGTGACCGCGCTGGACCTGATCGACAGCGACCGCGGCGAGATCGTCGTCAACGCCTCACACGCCGGGCTCGGGGCCGCCGCGGCGGAGCGCTCCGACGGTCTCAAACCCTCGCTGGGCCCCCTGGCCTATCCGCTGGGCGCCCTCCTCGCCGGTGTCCGGGAGGCCGCGTGGCAGCTGCGGGTGACCCTGGACGGCGAGGTGGTGCACGACGGCAGCACGCTGATGGTCGGCATCGCCAACGGCCCGTCGATCGGTGGGGGCACCCAGCTGATCCCTCGGGCGCTGCCCGACGACGGCCAGCTGGACCTCATCGTGGTGTCCGCCGTGGGTCCGGCTGCCCGGCTGGCGTTCGGGGCGGCGCTGCGCGACGCGGCCCACCTGGATCGCGACGACGTGCTGCACGCCCGTGGCTTGGAGGTCACGGTCACCGGTGACGCGGTGACGCACGACCTGGACGGCGAGCTGTACGACGAGTGGCCGTCCGCCAGCTACCGGGTCGTTCCCGCAGCCTGGCGGTTGCTGACACCCGCTGGGAGGCCCGGCGGCCTCACACCGCGCTCGCGCTGACGACGCGCTTCGCGCGGACGGCGGCAGCCAGGTACCGCTCGGTGTCGTCGCCGTCCAGGGGTCGTGAGAACAGATAGCCCTGCCCCAGCCGGCAGGCCAGCTGCAGCAGGCGCCCAGCCTGCTGTGGCTGCTCGATCCCCTCGGCCACGATCTCCAGGCGCAGCGTGCGACCCAGCTCGATGATCGTCGAGGTGACGGCGACCGCCTCGCCGTCGCGTACCAGGCCGTCGACGAACGACTTGTCGATCTTGAGGATGTCCACCGGCAGCTCACGCAGGGAGGACAGCGACGAGTAACCGGTGCCGAAGTCGTCGATCGCCAAGCGCAGGCCGAGGGCGCGCAGGGCACGCAGGCGGTCCAGCACCCGTTCACTGCGGTCCAGCAGGGTCGACTCGGTGATCTCCAGCACGATGGTGCGCGGGTCGACGCCGGTCGCGGCCAGCGTCTCGGCGACCTCACTGACCAGCTCCGGACGTGCCAGCTGCACGACCGACAAGTTGACGCTCATGGTCAGCGCCGGCAACGTCGGATACCGCCGGTGCCAGTCGTGCGCCTGCCGGCAGGCCGCGGCCAGGATCCAGCGACCGATGGGGATGATGAGGCCCGACTCCTCGGCCATCGGGACGAAGTCGGAGGGAGCGATCAGCCCCCGCTCCGGGTGCCGCCAGCGCAGCAGCGCTTCCAGGCCGTTGACCGAGCCCGTGGCCAGCACCACGGTCGGCTGGTAGTGGACCTCGAACTCGCTGCGCTCCAGGGCGCGGCCGAGATCCGCCTTGAGCTGCAAACGGTCCATGGCAGCGGCGTGCATCTCCGGCCGGTACAGCTGGTAGCCGCCCCGTTCGGCCCGCTTGGCGATGGACATGGCGGCGTCGGCAGCGCGCACCAGCTCGTCGGCTGCCGCCAGCTCGGGCGAGTGGACGGCAACGCCGAGGCTCGCCCGCAGCGCGACCTCCTTGCCCTCGACGTCGGTCGGCTCGGCAAGCGCGGCGGTCAGGCGTCCGGCGATCCGTAGCGCCTCCTCGGTGTCGTCGACGTCCTCCAGCAGCACGCCGAACTCGTCACCGCCGAAGCGCGCGACACTGTCGCCTTCGCGCAGGTACAGCTGCAGGCGCGCGGCCACCGTCGTCAGGACCTGGTCACCGGCGTCGTGTCCGAGGCTTTCGTTGATGGTCTTGAAGTCGTCCAGGTCCACGAACAGCACCGCCAGCAGGGTGTCCCGGCGCTCGCGGCGGGCCAGCGCGTGCTTGACCCGGTCGATGAACAGCACCCGGTTCGCCAACCCGGTCAGCGGGTCGTGCAGCGCCTGGTAGGACAGCGCGTCCTCAAGGGCCTTGCGTTCCACCACGTCGCGCATGGTCAGCACCACACCGTTGATGCTGGCGTCGTCGGTCAGATTGCGAGCCAGGGTCTCGACCGGCACCCACCGGCCGTCGGCATGGCGCAGTCGCCACTCGACCCGCTGGGTGTCGCCCGGGTTGGCGAACGCGTCCTGGAGGTAGTCCAGCGCCGCCGCCGCGTCGTCGGGATGCAGGCAGTCGAGCAGGCGCCGGCCAACCATCTCGTCAGGCTCACGGCCGAGGACGTGGCGTGACGACGGGGTCTGGTAGCGAACCGTGGTGTCGGGATCCACGACCGTCACCAGGTCGGAGGCATTGTCGATCAGCGAACGGAAGCGCCGCTCGCTGCGGCGCAACGCGCGCTCCTCGCCGGCCTGGTACTCGGCGAGCTGACGATCGCGCAGGTAGCGACGGAACAGCAACACCCAGAACACCGTGGCCAGCCCCATCACAGCGATGAACCCCAGCCGGGCCCGCAGATCGGTGCGCTGCGCTCGCATCGCGGTCTGAGCGCGCAGGTCGGTCACCGCGGCGCGCCAGACGTCGGTCGCCTCGCGGGTCCGCAGGCTGGCCGACTGGCGGATCCGCGGGGACGCGGTGGGCAGCAACCCTGGCCGGCCGGCAGCGACGGCGTCGTTCAGCGCGAGCAGGGCACGACCGGCCTCGCCGGTCGGGGTGCCGAGGTCGGCGATCTGGCCAAGGTCGGCAGCGGTGATCGACAGATGGCCGGCGAGGACGAACGCGGCCCGCGCGTCGGTGGCGGCGCCGTGGAACGACCACATCGCCGACAGCTCGGCCACCATGACGAGCAGACCGACGAGCGGTTCCAGCCACTGGCGCCTACGGCGCGGGACGCTGCGGGTCGTCGGGCTGCTACCTGCCGTTCGCTCGCGCGCAGAGCCGATCATCTCGCCATGGCGCATCTGTTGGCCGCGCATCGCTCCTGTCCGGTTCCCCCCGCTACGTAGCGGCTTGAACAGGCATCGGTCGCGCTGCGGTCTTCTTGAGCGCCGGGTGCCTGCGCCGATCGCGACGCACCCGGCGGGACCTCAGCGCGGAGCCATGCGCAACGCCCCGTCGAGGCGGATCACCTCACCGTTGAGCATCGGGTTGGCGACGATGTGGCCAACCAGCGCCGCGTATTCCGATGGCCGTCCCAGCCGGTTGGGATGCGGGACCTGGGCACCCAGCGACTTGCGAGCCTCCTCGGGCAGACCCGCCAGCATTGGCGTCTCGAACGTGCCGGGGGCGATGGTGCATACCCGGATCTGCTTGTCGGCCAGGTCACGGGCCAGGGGCAGCGTCATGCCGGCCACGCCACCCTTGCTCGCCGAGTAGGCGGCTTGCCCGATCTGCCCGTCGAAGGCCGCCACCGAGGCGGTGTTGACGATGACGCCGCGCTCCCCGTCGACGATGTCAGCCTGCGCCATCAGCTCCGCGGCCAGCCGGATGACGTTGAAGGTGCCGATCAGATTGATCGTGACCACCGTCGTGAACTGCGCCAGAGGCAACGGTCCCTTGCGGCTCAGGACGCGCCCGGGTGTGGCCACGCCGGCGCAGTTGACCACGATGTGCAGCCCGCCGAACCCCGCGGCGACCTCGACCGCCGACTGCACATCGTCTTCCTTGGTCACGTCGCTGGGGGCGAACACCACGTCGCTGCCCATGCCCTCGGCCGCCTCCTCACCGTGCGACGACGGCAGGTCGACGATCACGACCTTGGCCCCGAGCCCGCTCAGCGCCTTGGCGGTCGCAAGGCCCAGCCCGGACCCGCCGCCGGTGACCAACGCGACCTTGCCTGCGACCTCCATGCACCGTCTCCCGTTCACCGCGACGCCCCGTGTCCGAGCGCCTTGAGCGCGGAACCAGCCGGGGACTGTAGCCCACATCCGCCGGTGCTTTGCGGCCGCGGCGGCCGGATGGGACCATGGCAGCGATGAGCGACCCACTGCCGGCCTGGACCCCGTCGTCGTGGAACGCGCTCGCCGCCGAGCAGCAGCCGGAGTGGCCCGACCCCGAGCAGCTCAAGGCCGCGTTGGCCGACCTGGCCGCCATGCCGCCGCTGGTGTTCGCGGGCGAGAGCCGAGCGCTGCAGGCTCAGCTGGGTCGTGTCGCCGAGGGCAAGGCCTTCCTGCTCCAGGGCGGGGACTGCGCCGAGACGTTCGCCGCGTTCGGCGCCGACGCGATCCGCGACAAGCTCAAGGTCCTGCTGCAGATGGCGATCGTGCTGACCTACGGGGCGCAGCTGCCGGTGGTCAAGGTCGGACGCATCGCCGGGCAGTTCGCCAAGCCCCGATCGGCCGCCGTCGAGCACGTCGACGGGTTAGGGCTGCCGGTGTGGCGCGGCGACGCGGTCAACCGGCTCGACGCCACCGCCGAGGCCCGCCGGCCCGACCCCAGCCGCCTGCTGCGCGTCTACCACCAGTCCGCGGCGACGCTGAACCTGCTGCGGGCGTTCACCCGCGGCGGCTTCGCCGACCTGGAGAAGGTGCACGTGTGGAACCAGGAGTTCGTGGCAGCCTCCCCGGAGGGGCAACGCTACGCCGCCGTCGCCGAGGAGATCGAACGGGCGTTGCGGTTCCTGCGCGCCTGCGGCGTGGATGTGACCAACGACCCGACCTTCCACACCGTCGACTTCTGGACGTCACACGAGGCCCTGCTGCTCGGCTACGAAGAAGCCCTCACCCGGCAGGACTCGCTGACCGGCGACTGGTACGACTGCAGCGCGCATCTGCTGTGGATCGGCGAGCGCACGCGCGACCCCGACGGCGCGCACGCGCACTTCCTGTCCGGGGTCGGCAACCCGCTGGGCGCCAAGCTCGGCCCCACGGCGACCGCCGACGAGGTGAGCGCCTTGGCCGCCCGGCTCAACCCCGACAACGTCCCGGGACGTCTGACGCTCATCACGCGGATGGGTGCGGCGTTGGCAGGCGACGTGCTCCCGGGCCTGGTGCGGGCCGTGCGCGACCGAGGCCTGGCGGTGGTGTGGTGCTGTGACCCGATGCACGGCAACACCTTCCTGTCCGGCTCTGGCTACAAGACCCGGCGGTTCAGCGATGTGCTCGACGAGCTGCGGATCTTCTTCGCCGTGCACGCCCAGGAGGGCACCGTGCCCGGTGGCGTGCACATCGAGCTGACCGGCGAGGACGTCACCGAATGCCTCGGCGGCGCGCAGGACATCGCCGACATGGATCTCGCCTACCGCTACGAGACGGCCTGCGATCCCCGTCTGAACACCCAGCAGTCGCTTGAGCTGGCCTTCCAGGTCGCCGAGATGCTGCGCCCCTGACGGCAACCAGTCACTTTCGGCTGTCAGTGACGCCTCTGCCGAATCCGCTGAGGAGGATTCGCGGGTGGCTGCTTCCGTATGGGAGCCCGGACAGGGGTTTCCAGGTGGCGAGGGTCTGCGCCGCAGCCATCTCGCGCTCGACCGGGGGACCATGATCGATCGCTGGCGCAGTGGTCACTGTGAATGGCCACTGACCATCCACTGGCAGCCACTTGTCACCGTGTCTTTTCGCACGGAAAGGGTACGATCGAAATCATTCGACGCTGCTGGGTTGGGTGACCATGAGGTTTCCGCGACGCTGTGGCAGTCGTCAAGCCCTCGGTGACTGGGTGGTGCCAACCAGGGAGTGCGCGATGGTGACCGGGCACCCTTTCCTAGCGGAGGATCCGCTGGACCGTCGGCCACGACGACGGTGGTGTGGTGCTGGGCGCGCCGATCGAGGTCGGCTCTTCGTGAGTTCGGGCCAGCGCCGGAGGTTGGTCAACACCGGGATGTCGGCTGCGGTGGTTGTGCGTGTACTCGGCAGTCACCGGGTCCACACGGTCAGCGCTTAGTCGAGCCACTCACAAAGGAGGTCTCGATTTATGCGGGTTCAGGTGAATACGGACAAGAACGTTGAAGGTCGGGGCAAGCTCGTTCGACAGGTGGAAGCCCAGATCAGTGCTGCGCTAGCACGGTTCAGCAATCAGATCACCCGGATCGAGGTTCACCTGGGTGATGAGAATGCGGGCAAGTCCGGTGGTGCTGACAAACGGTGCATGTTGGAGGCCCGGCCCGCCGGGCGGGAACCGGTATCCGTCAGCCATCACGCGGCCACCGTCGATGAGGCGCTCACAGGCGCGACCCAGAAACTCAAGAACCTGCTGGAAAGCTCGTTCGGCCGACTCGACGACCGCAGGAAGCGCCTCCGCCCGGGGCGCTGAGCTGCGCTAGAGACGCCACTCGCCCACGGGCCGCAACACCGTGGCGACTTGGCACCGATGCCTTCGAAGGAGAACGCTGTTGTTCACTGGATCCGATCTTGCCACGTTGATGACCGTCACCCCGCCACTCGGGGTCTCGATCTTCCTACCTACTCATGTCCTCGGTAGCGAGATTGCCCAGGACCCGGTTCGGCTGAAAAACCTTGCTTCAGAAGCGCGGGACAGGCTCGTCTCGGGCGGCCTGCAACGCCCAGAGGCCGAGGCTTTCGTCGCGCCGGCAACGGCGCTGGTCGATGACCATGAGTTCTGGCAGCACCAGGACCAGGGGCTCGCAGTGTTCCTCGGCGGCGCCGACGCGCGACACTTCAAGGTGCCCGTGCCTCTCGCCGAGCGAGTCGTGGTGGGGCCTGGTTTCCACGTCAAGCCGCTGCTGCCCGTGCTCGCGGCCGACGGCGCGTTCCTCCTATTGACCATCACCGCGGACAAGGTGCGGCTGTTCGACGCCTCGCGCTTCTCGCTGACCGAGACTGCAGCGACGGACCTGCCCCGCGGCATCGGCGAGGACTCGCCGGAACCGGACTACGAGAACCCGGTGCAAGCGAGCCCGGTGGCTCGACCTCACACGGGCGTGATCAACATCGGTAACGCGCAGGTCTATGGGGGCAGCCCCGAGGAGTGGCGCAAGGGTCGGCTCGTCGAGTTCGTGCGCAAGGTCGCCGCAGCAATGAAGCATCGCTTTGCCGCGAACCCTGTCCCGGTCGTGGTCGCTGCCGATGCAGAGATCGGTGGTCACTTCCAGAAGTTCAGCTCACTCGGCTCCCTTCTCGCCGGAGTCATCGAGGTCAACCCCGAGGCTATCGAAGTCGAGCAGCTGCACGAGGCGGCTTACGCCGTGATGCGGCCGCGTCTCGAGGAAGGACGAAGAGATGCGGTCGAGCGTCTCGAGGCCTTGCGCGGCAGTGGTGACGGGCGGGCGGTCACCGGCGTGGAGAACGTGGTCAAGGCGGCTTACGGGGGACGCGTCGAAGCACTGCTCCTTGTCGAAGGCGACAGCGCGTGGGGCACGTTCGACGAGGCTGCCGACCAGGTTCTGACTGGTGACGGCTTCGCTGCCGCAGGGCAAGACCTGCTCGACGCCGCAGCGGTACAGACGCTGCAGCACGCTGGAGCCGTCTACCTGCTGTCTGGCGACGACATCCCGCCCGACGTGGCGTCCGTCGCGGCGGTTCTGCGTTACTGAGCCCGGTCCCGCCTGCCGTGCGACGGGAACTACCTGTCTATCCCGCCGGGCGAGGGCACGTGCGAGGGTGACACCGTTGGAGATGACTCCGGTGGCGCTGAAGGCCTGCGGGTAGTTGCCGAGGTATTCCCCGGTGGTGGGATCGATCAGTTCCGGAGCGGGCCGAGCGGTCCGGCGCTGGCACACAGGGAGTCGTAGAGCTCACCGCCTCCTCCAGGCGGCTCTGCTCGGTGAGGTTGTCGACAAGCCAGAAGCTGCACAGCAGGAACGCGCCCTCTCGCGGGCAGCCCGTGGGGGACACCTCGGGCAGGTAGCGGTAGAGCAGACCACCGCTCCCCGAGTCCCGTCATCGAGGTGTTCGGTGAATGAGCCGAGCTCGGCGCTCCACCCCCTGGTCAGCAACGCAGTGCGGACCTCCTGCGCCTGACGCCGCCAGCGTCGGGCGTCTCCCGTGGCACCGAAGTCCTCGGCCATGCGGGCCGGTCGGGGGCCTACCGCGCACAGCGCGACGGAGTGGTGAACGGGCGGCCCGCGGCGCGGACGTCCCAGATGTCGCGATCAGGGGTGCGCCAGCGCTGGGCGGCCAGTTCCACCAGTTCACGCGACCGGGCCCACAGCGCAGGGTCGACTGGCTGCCCGGCGCGAGCCCACCTCGGGCCCAGTCGAGAGTCGCCCCCTACACGTCGTGCTGTGTCTGGCCGGCGGCGGCGTTGCCCACGCAGCCACCTGGCCGGTGGCCAGAGCATCGTGGAGAGTAAGAGAGCCAGTAGCACGGGCAGCACGACGACCCAGAGCTTCGCGAGTAGCCACCAACCGAGCGCGGCGGCAGCGGCGATGAACAGCAACCGCAGGCACCACGTGGACAGCCGGGCGACGGCGGACAGAACCTACTGGGCCAGGGCCGGCGCACTGCGCGGCGTGTCCCCGGCACCGTTCACCTCGGCCGCAGGCACGGCACCGTCGTCAGGTCGGTCCGCCGAGCCGCGCCCCGTGGACTCCACAGCACCTCCGGCCGGTCTCTCTGCCCTGGGCTTCGTCCGGAGAAACGTAACGTAGCCTCTGGTGCCGGTGGTCGCCGAGTGGCCCCGAGCGAGACCCCCAGGCAGGATGGGCCAGTGACGTCCGATCCCCGCCGTCCGCCCCGGAAGCCCGTGGCGCGACGGGTTCTCGAGCCCCTGGGTGAGTTCCTGCGCGCCGAGGCTGCTGGTGGCATCGTTCTGGCCGCGGCGGCGTTGGCGGCGGTCATCTGGGCCAACAGTCCAGTGGGCGGGTCGTACGAGACGCTGTGGTCTCGGAACCTGACCCTCGGCCCGGACCCGCTGTCGATCACGGAGGATCTGCGCCACTGGGTCAATGACGGGCTGATGGCGATCTTCTTCTTCGTCATCGGCCTGGAGATCAAACGCGAGCTCGTCACAGGACAGCTGCGCGACCCTCGAGCCGCAGTGCTCCCCGTCGTGGCCGCCATCGGTGGCGTCGTCCTGCCGGCCGCGATCTTTCTCGGATGGACATGGGGCACCGAGGGGGCGCGCGGCTGGGGCATCCCCATGGCGACGGACATCGCGTTCGCGATAGGCGTCATGGCCCTCCTCGGCAGTCGGGTGAGCGCAGGAGCCAAGCTGTTCCTGCTGACCATCGCGATCGTCGACGACGTCCTCGCGATCAGCGTGATCGCCATCGTCTACACCAGCACGGTGCGCATCGGCTGGCTCCTCGCGGCGGTGACCGGTCTGGCGGCGGTGGTGCTCATGCGCCACTTGGGAGTCGGCCACGTCTGGCCGTACGTCGCGGTGGGATCAGTGATCTGGCTGAGCACGCTCCAGTCGGGTGTCCACGCGACCATCGCAGGAGTTGCGTTGGGGTTGTTGACTCCCACCGGCACGGTTCGGGGACGGGAGGTGCTGACCACGCTCGAGCACCGGATTCACCCGTGGTCGGCCTTCCTCATCATCCCGCTGTTCGCGCTCGCCAACGCGGGAGTCCGACTGTCCGGCACAGAACTGGCGTCAGCGGCGACCAGCCGGATAGCCCTCGGCGTGGTCGCTGGGCTCGTTGTCGGAAAGATCTTCGGCATCGCGGGAGCTTCCCTGATCATGCTGCGGTTGCGCTGGGGCATCCTCCCCCAGGGCGTCGGACAGGGCCAGGTCTGGGGCGTCGCGGCGCTGGCGGGAATCGGCTTCACGGTGTCGCTGTTCATCGCAGACCTCGCCTACGAGGACGCCGCACTCACTGACACGGCCAAGGTCGGGATCTTCGCCGGCTCGCTGCTCAGCGGCATGATCGGTGCGGTGCTGCTCGCCCGCGCCGGCGGAAGCTGCGAACCGGGAAGCCCGTGCGAGCCCTATCCCGGCTGACGATCCCCCGGCGTCTGGGTCACACGCTCTCCGTGGTGTGTCCAGCTGCCATCGGACCATCGCCTACCTGCCGATGAGCGGGCGACGCTGGGTGCTTACGAGCCAGCAGCACATCGCCGCCACGGAAGACGACACGGCGGGCCGCGTGCCCTCAGCAGTTAGTCAGCGGCATGGAGTGGACCTCCCCCCGCAGGCAGGACCTTCCTCGGCGTGGCATCCATCGGTCAGATCAGAGGGCCGTCTGCGGCTGTCCGCGGAAACAGCCAAGACCAGCGCATGGTCACCGAAGCGCTGCCGCACCCTTACCACTGGACTTGGGACCATCTTGGCAAGGGGCTCTAGTAACGGCAGACGCCGGTGGAGTCCGGTTCGCTGCGGGCGATGGCGTCGGCGACGTCGCCTCGGACCTGGGCCGCGGTCAGGGCATAACCGGTCCCCGGCTCGGCGGCCGCCGCGGCGAACACGACCCCGCCCACCCGGCCGTTGCGGGTCACGAACGGCCCGCCGGAGTCGCCACGCTGCACAGCGGCCCGCAGTGTCAGCACGTCGCGGTTGACCACACCCCGCCCGTAGATGTCACGACCAACGGCCTGCCCGCTGCCGCGCACGGCAGCCGGCTCGGCGACCAGCTGGCGACGGCCACCAGGGAACCCAAGCGTGGCTCCCTCGGTGCCACGTCCCACGGGTTGGGCAACCCAGTCGATCGCTGGAGCGTCAAGGCCGGCAACGGCAAGGACCGCGAGGTCCATGTCGCTGTCGACGTGGACCGCCGTCGCCGGCAGCTCGCCGCCGAGGCTGCGGACCCTCAGGTCCTCGCTGCCGGCGACCACGTGCGCGTTGGTCACGACGAACCCCGCCCGCGTCACGAACCCGCTGCCCGACGACACACCGCCACAGCCCAGACCCAGGACCTGCACCGCGCTGGAGGCCCCGGCCGCCTGGGCCGCGGCTACCGCGGCCTGGCTGGGTCGGTCCACCGGCGGCGCGGTCGAGCCACCCAGGGCGCTGAAGACCTGTGGGAAACCCTGCTGGTCCAGGTAGCCGCCAACGCGGCCGATCAGGTCCGGCGGCGGGGGCATCGTGCTGGTGACCGCCGTGACGATCTGCGAGCCGCGGATCTGTCGGGCGATGGCGCGCGTCGGTCCTTGGGCCAGCACCGATCCCAGCAGCCACACCGTCAGCAGCAGCCCGACGACCCCGACCGCGATGCCGGCGGTGCGATCAACGGCCGCGGCACCGGTGCCGTGCACCACCGAGCGCAGTCGCAGACCGATGACCAGCCCGGCGCCCTGGCCGACCACCACAGCCAGCAGCAGCAAGCCGAGGGTAAGGACCGACAGCGTCGGTCCTGGCTCGGCAACGAAGCCGCTGGCCAACCGAGGAGCGAGCGCGGCGCCGGCGAACAATCCGACGACCGCGCCGCCGAACGCCGCGACCTGCGACAGCGCCCCCCGGCGGAATCCCCGCGAGGCGGCCAGCACGAGCGCCAGCAGCAGGGCCAGATCGACGACGTTCACGCCTCGATGGTAGGGACAGCGCGATGCGCGGGGGGTGGCCGAGCGGTCGGGCCTGGCAACCGTGTGCGGATACCGCCCGGTGTAGCGTCGCGGCGATGATCTCAATCGACGATGTCCGCGCGGCCGCCGCCCGTCTGGAGGGCGTCGCCAACCGCACCCCCGTGCTCACCTCGCGCACCCTTGACCGCCTCGTCGGCGCCAGCGTCTACCTCAAAGCCGAGTGCTACCAGCGCGGCGGCGCGTTCAAGTTCCGCGGCGCCTACAACAAGCTGAGCAGCCTGGGTCCCGAGGCGTTGCGTGCAGGTGTGGTCACCTACTCGTCGGGCAACCACGCCCAGGCCGTCGCCATCGCCGCGCAGCTGCTGGGCACGACCGCCACCATCGTCATGCCAAGCGACAGCCCGCCCGCCAAGCTGTCGGCGACCCGTGGCTACGGTGCCGAGGTGATCTGCTACGACCGCTACACCGAGAAGCGTGAGGAGCTCGGCGAGGCACTGGCCGCCGAGCGTGGCGTCACCATGGTGCCCCCCTACGAAGATCCGCTGGTGATGGCCGGACAGGGCACGGTCGCCATGGAGCTGATCGACGAGGTTGGCGATCTGGACGTGCTGCTGGTCTGCGTCGGCGGCGGTGGGCTCGTCGCCGGCTGCGCGACCGCCGCCAAGGCGATGGTGCCCGGCATCGAGGTGTACGGCGTGGAACCGGCGGCCGGCGACGACACCCGCCAGTCGCTTGCGGCCGGACGGCGAGTCGAGATCCCGGTACCCCGAACCATTGCCGACGGGCAGATGGCCTCCACGCCCGGCCGCCTGACCTTCCAGGTCAACCGCCGGCTGCTCGATGGCGTGCTGGTCACCACCGACCACGAGATCCTGACCGCGATGGCGTTCCTGTTCGACCGCATGAAGGTCGTGACCGAACCCAGCGGCGCGTGCGCCCTGGCCGCGCTGATGGCAGGCGCAGCCGATGTTGAGGGCCTTCGCGTCGGCGTGACGATCTCCGGTGGCAACGTCGGCCTCGCGCGGTTCTGCGAGCTGATGGCAGCGCGAACAGCCTGAGCGCTCAGACCAAGGTGCGGATCTCCCCGTCCGACGCGTGCAGCACGGCGCGCGCCGCCTCATGCAACGCCGCGTGGTGGTGGCGGAAGACCTCGATGGCGTCGTCGGCGTCGTCGCTTTCCGGCCGCGCCTCGGCGGCTTCGCCCTCGCTGTCATCCAGCGCCTGCAGGGCAGCGTCCCAGTCCGTCGTGGCCGCGGCGCGGCGCAACGCCATGTTGGGCGCCTGCAGCAGGGCGCGCTCCAGGTCCTGGATG
Organism: Actinomycetota bacterium; assembly: GCA_030858865.1. Taxonomy (GTDB): domain Bacteria; phylum Actinomycetota; class Nitriliruptoria; order Euzebyales; family Egibacteraceae; genus JACCTL01. The sequence goes on from JALZLF010000086.1 coordinate 19,800, forward strand.
ACCGTGAGCACGACGTCGGTGGTGGTGCGCACCCCCGGTGTGGTCAGCAGGTGCAGCGCCTGCAGCTTGCGCATCGCCATGGCCATCACCAGCTGGGGGTCGCCAAGCTCGTTGACCGCTGAGTCCACCGCGCGCAGATCGATGCTGACCGACACAGGCACGGCAAACCAGCGACGGAGCAGGTCGAACAGCACCTCTGCCGATGTTCGCGCAGCGAGCAGCTCGGCCGGCTTGGGAATCTCCTCCATCGGCGCCGAAGGCTATACCGTGACCGAATGCCACCCCCCGCCGAACCGACGTGGCGCACGCCGTGGACTGATGTGGAGCACGCCGTGGACTGATGTAGAGATTGACGAAGTGCCCGCTGCGGACTGGCGTAGATGAGTGGATGACGCTTCAGCACTCCTGGTGACCGTCACCGGACGGGACCGGCCGGGCGTGACCTCGGCGCTGTGCGAGGTGATCGCCAAGCAGGACGCCCGCATCCTGGACATGGAGCAGGTCGTGATCCGCGACCGGCTCACGCTGGGCATCCTGCTGTCCCTCGGCGGAGAGGAGCAGTCGGCCCGCGACCAGCTGCAGGCCACCGCGGCCGAGCTCGGCGTGGCGGTGGACTTCGAGTCGGTGGCGGCCAGACGGCCGCGTGCCGAGGCTTCCCGCCACTACGTCACCGTACTCGGCCAGCCGTTGCGGGCCGAGGCCATCGCCGGCATCACGCGACGGATCGCCGACTGCGGGGCCAACATCGACCGCATCGTGCGCCTCTCGCGATACCCGATCACCAGCTACGAGCTCCTGGTGTCCGCCGGTGACCCAGCGCGGTTACGGTCCGAGCTGTCGGTGGAGGCTGCGGCCCAGCGCGTCGACATCGGGGTGCAGCGTGCAACGCTGTACCGCCGGGCCAAGCGGTTGATCGTGCTGGACGTCGACTCCACCCTGGTGCAGGGTGAGGTCATCGAGCTGCTGGCCGAGCAGGCCGGCTGCGGCCAGCAGGTGGCGGCGATCACGGCGGCGGCGATGACCGGCGAGTTGGACTTCGCCTCGGCGCTGCGCCGCCGTGTGGCTCTGCTGGAGGGGTTGGAGGTCAGCGCGGTCGACCACGTGCTCGACCACCTCGTGCTGACTCCCGGCGCGATGACGCTGGTCCGTACGCTGCGGCGCCTCGGCTTCGTGCTGGCGATCGTCAGCGGCGGGTTCACCCACATCACCGACGTCCTCAAGGCCAAGCTCGGCCTGGACTACGCGCAGGCCAACACCCTCGAGGTGGTGGACGGCCGGTTGACGGGACGGCTGCTGGGCCCGGTCGTCGACCGCGCCGGCAAGGCCACGGCGCTGGAGCGCTTCGCCGAGCAGGCGGGCGTGCCGCTATCGCAGACGGTGGCCGTCGGCGACGGCGCCAACGACCTTGACATGCTCGCGCGCGCCGGGCTGGGCATCGCGTTCAACGCCAAGCCGGTCGTGCGTCAAGCCGCCGACACTGCTGTCACCGTGCCCTACCTCGACGCGGTGCTGTTCCTGCTCGGCATCACCCGAGAGGAGATCGAAGCCGCCGACGCCGAGGACACCAAAGCCCGTATGGGACGCTGACGTATGCTCACGCCTCCGCGCCGAACCGGGCGGACTGACACGCGCGTGGGTTGACGATGCTGCTGCGGAGCAAGAAGCACACCAACCCGCTGTTCGACCTCCAGCGGCTGCGGCTGCTGCTCGGCGAAGAGCGGGCCGAACGCGCGTTGACTGATCCGGCCAGCGTCGATCTGCTGACCTGGAACGTCTTCTCGACCCTGGACACCCACTCCGACCGCAGCTGGCTGGCGTACCGGTTGCAGGCCCTTGGCGGGCCTGGCATCACCGCACCGGTGCGCCTGTCGCTGTGGACCGGCGCACAGCGCGAACCGCTGCTGCGACCTCCCACCGGTTACGTGGCCCACGTCCGCGCGTTGGCCAAGGCGCACGGTGGCGACGACGCGGCGGTGGGCGACTTCACCGCGCCGGTCGAGGTTCCGGTGCGCCTGGAGTCGCCGGGAGTGCTCGCCCTGATCGACACGACCATCGGTACCGTCCCGCGCGGGCGGGGTGGTCGGGACCGCCTGGTGGAGCTGCTCGACGTCGGCATCGACGCGGCCCGCCGCCTCGGCAACACGCTGACCGTCGGCGTGGTGTACGCGTCGGGCACCGCCGCGGCGGCCGAGCTGTCGGCCAGGGTCAACGAGCTGCGCGATCCGCGCGCCCTGGCCGAAGCGCTCCCGCACCGGGCGACCTTGCCGCCGATCACGCTGCGCGAGCTGTCGTGGCAGCAATTGATCCGCACCTGGCACAACGAGGCCGGCTATCTGAAGCTAGGCGGGCAACCGGTCCGTGGCTTTGTGGAGTTCTGCGGCCGCCGGGGGCTAGCTTAGCCGCCGACGTCGGCGTCGCCTCCAGCCGCCTGCGTTGCCTCCTGCTCGGTGTGGGTCCCCGAGTGGCGCAGCTGCCCGCTGGAGTCCTCCAGGTGGGCGCGGGCGAACCATTGGAACATCTCCAGCTGCTCGCTCTGCCCGATGAGCATGTCCTGGGTGACCAGGTCGAGGTCGTCGAACTCCTCGATGGCCTTGCGGTGGTCGGCGATCAAGCCGTTGTAGACCACGTCGAGGGCTGCCAGGTGCTCCAGCGTGCCGGCCCGGCCGACGCTGTAGTCGTCCCAGGAGCGGTGCGTGGCAATGTAGCCGGGGGTGCCGCAGGGCTGGAAGCCCAGTGTGGCGATGCGCTCCGCAACGGCGTCGGCCATCGCCCGCACGGCATCGACCTGCGGGTCGAGCATCAGGTGGACACCGATGAAGTTGGGCCCAACCACGTTCCAGTGCACGTGCTTGAGCGTCAGGCTCAAGTCCAGCAGCGCGTTGAGCCGGTCCTGCAGCCTGTCTGCCGCCTTCGCAGCGGCTGACTCGTCCATGCCGGGCACGGTGTACGTCGACTTCGGTGCCATGATCTGTCCTGTTCGCTGTCGCGGTGGAGTTCCCCGCCACCCTTCCCAGCCCTTCCGGCGCACATACGTCGCCAGGGTTTGACGTGCCGGTTCCTCGCCGCCACGGTTGTATCCCCACCAGCCGCTACCGACCAGGGATCTGATGAACACCGCTGCCGCAACCGATCCTCTCGCCGAGCGCGTCCGTGCCGTCGCCGAATCGCCGACCCTGGCGATCGACAGCAAGGCCAAGGCGCTCAAGGCGTCAGGCGCCGACGTCATCAGCTTCGGCGCCGGCGAGCCGGACTTCCCGACACCGGCTCACATCGTGGCCGCGGCGCAGGCCGCCTGCGCCGATCCGGCCACCCATCGCTACAGCCCGGCAGCCGGCCTGCCGGCCCTGCGCGCGGCCATCGCCGAGGCGACGCGGCGCGTCTCGCGGCTGGACGTCGAACCCGATCAGGTGCTGGTGACCAACGGCGGCAAGCACGCCTTGTACACCGCCTTCCAGACGCTGCTGGATCCCGGCGACGAGGTGCTGCTGCCGGCGCCGTACTGGGTCAGCTACCCCGAGCAGGTCCGTCTCGCCGGTGGCGTCGCCGTGGAGCTGCCAACCGATTCCGACAGCGGCTTTCTGGTCACCGTCGAGCAGCTCGAGGCCGCGCTGACGCCGCGGACGAAGGCACTGGTGTTCGTCTCGCCGTCCAACCCGACCGGCGCGGTGTACCCGCCACAGGCCGTGGCGGCGATCGGTGACTGGGCCGCGCGCGCAGGCATCTGGGTCATCACCGACGAGATCTACGAGCATCTGGTCTTCGACGGCGCCCAGCACGCCAGCATGCCCGTGGTCGCGCCGTCGGTCCGCGACCGCTGCGTCGTCGTCAACGGGGTCGCCAAGACCTACGCGATGACCGGCTGGCGGGTCGGATGGGCGATCGCCCCAGCGCCCGTGACTTCGGCGATGGCCCGCCTGCAAAGCCATCTGACGTCCAACGTGGCCAACGTCGCGCAGGCTGCCGCGGTGGCCGCCCTCGACGGCGGGCTCGACGACGTCGCGGTCATGCGCGCCACCTACGAGCGGCGACGGCGGGTTGCCTGCGAAGGGCTCAACGCCATTGACGGTGTCACCGCCCCGCTGCCGCAGGGCGCGTTCTACGTCTTCGCCTCGGTCCACGGCGTCTTGGGACGCGACATCGGCGGGCGCACGCCGACGACGTCGGCCCAGCTGTGCGAGGTGCTGCTCGACGAAGCCGAGGTGGCGCTGGTGCCCGGCGAGGGCTTCGGTGCCCCTGGCCACGTTCGGCTGTCCTACGCGCTGGCCGACGCCGATCTCGCCGAAGGGCTGGATCGTCTGCGCCGCGTGCTGCACCGGTGATGCATAGTCCACCTCGTCAACGGTGAAGGACAGGCAAACGCGGTGCCCACTGCTCAGGAGGAAGCAGCAACCATGGCGGCCTTCCGCCTCTTCAGCTCAGCGTTCGAGCACGACCGGCCTCTGCCCGGCCGCTTCGTCGGGGAGGACGAGGGTGTGTCACCGCCACTACAGTGGACCGGCGTCCCCGCGGGCGCCAAGGAGCTGCTGATCGTCTGCGACGACCCCGACACCGACACCGGGGTGGTCACGCACTGGATCGTGTTCGCGATCGCCCCCGACGCCGAAGGGCTGCCCGAGGGGCTGCCCCGTGACGCCTACATCGAAGGGCCGATCGAGCTCGTGCAGGGGCTCAACGAGTTCGACGAGGTCGGCTACTCCGGACCCGAGCCGGACGATGACCGGGGACCGCATCGCATCTTCTTTCGGATCTACGCCCTCGACGCCGAGCTGGCGCAGCTGTCGCCTGGCGCCACCCGCAACGAACTGCGGAAGGCGACCAAGGGCCACGTGCTCGGGGGCGCCGAGCTGGTGGGCATCGCGTGATGGCGGCAGCCCGGTGAGCATCAGCCGGCGCGTCGACGGCCGGGTGGCGACGCTGACCATGGACGACGGCAAGGTCAACGCCTTTGACCTCGCCTTCTTCTCCGAGCTGGACGCGGTGCTGGACGACTGCGCGGACGACGACGCGGTGGTGATCGCCGGGCGACCCGGGATGTTCTCGGCGGGTCTGCACACCAGGTTGGTCGCCGAGCTGGACCGCGGCGGCATGGCACGGCTGCTGAGGGCCTTCGGCACCACGATGCTGCGGGTGTGGCTCGAGCCGCGACCCGTGCTCGCCGCCGCAGGTGGGCACGCGGTGGCGGGTGGGACGATCCTGGCCATGTGCGCTGACCACGCCGTCGCGGCGGCGGGCGACTATCGCTGGGGACTGATCGAGACCACCCTCGGTGTGCCGCTGCCGGGGTGGGTCATCACCATCGCTCGGGGCAACGTGCGCACCGACCGCATCGACGGCCTGTTGCTGCCAGGGCGGTCGGTGGCTCCGGCGCAAGCCGTCGAGGCCGGGTTCGCCGACGAGCTGGCGGAACCCGCGCAGGTGCTGCCGCGCGCTCGGCAGGTCGCCGCGCAGCTGGCCGAGCTGGACCGGCTTGCCTACGCCGAGACCAAGCGCCGGCTGCGGGGCCCCTCGGCCGAGGCCGCGCTGGCGTCCATGGAGGCCGACCTGCGAGTGCTGCTGGACGTGCGCGAGCGCAGCCGGCGGACGTGACGTCGGGGATCACCCGGCGACCTCGTCGAGCCAGCGACGCAGGGCCGCCGTGCCGTCGGTGACGGGGTCCACGACGGTCCCGGCGCCGCGCAGCCGGCTGGCGGGACGGTCGGAGATGATCAGCACGGGACCGGGATGGTTGACCGCGAGCACGGAGAAGTCGCCGTCGCCGCTGGCCAGCACCAACGGCTCGTCGTCAAGGCGGTACGCGGCCGCCAGGCGAAGGTCGGCCTGCTGCCATCCCTCCACGGTGATGACCGTGGCGCGTGGCGGCCAGGCCGTGGCGGCCAGCGCGCGGGGGCTGCCCGCCACCACGACGCGCACGCCGCCTGCCGGCAGGGCAGCGACCAGCGTGCTCAGCCGGGGGGCGCTGAGGTTGTCCGCGTCGATGAGAACCTGGATCACCCGCGCGTCGTCTTCCGTCGCCTCACTGGATCCCCGGTCCTGGGCTCAAGGTCCCCCGGCCCGTCGCAGCAGCCCGTTAGGCTTGTGGAGATCATGAACAGCACCGTTGTCGACCACCAGGTTCCAGGCGTCGCCGAGGCTGACGCGACCGGCCTGCGGCTGTCGTTCTCGCGGGTCGACACCTACCGATCGTGCCCGCTGAAGTTCCGCTTCGCCTACGTCGACGAGCTGCCGTCGCAGCCTGGCCCGCACTTGTCGTGGGGGTCGTCGATCCACGCAGCGCTGGAATCCTGGTGGGACCAGAAGCTGCCGCAGCCACCGCCCGTCTCCAGCCTGCTGCAAGCCCTGTACGACCACTGGGACGACGAGGGCTTCGCGGGCATGGCACGCGACGAGAAGATCACCTGGTATCGCCACGCCCAGGACGTCCTTCGCCGCCACCACGCCCGCTATTCCTCGGTGTACGTCCCGGCCGTCGCCACCGAGCAGTGGTTCGAGCTCGATCTCGGCGACGACGTGACGGTGGTCGGCTCCATCGACCACGTCCAGCGCACCTCCTCGGGCGGGCTGGGGATCGTGGACTGGAAGACCAACCGCAAGGCCAAGACCCGCCAGCAGGTGTCCGGCAGCCTGCAGCTGGCGATCTACACCCTGGCCGCCACCCAGCTGTGGGGCACCGAGCCTGATTGGGTGGCGCTGGACTTCGTGGTGCCAGGCCTGCGCGTGCAGGTCGACCGCGCCGACATCGACACCGCGCGGGCACTGACCGACATCCGCAAGGTCGCCGAGGACATCCGCGCTGAACGTTTCGACCCGACGCCAACGGCGTTGTGCCCGTGGTGTGACTGGCGGGCCGCCTGCCCTGTCTTCCAGGGCGAAGGTCCCGACGTCACCGGGGTTGCCGTCGTGGAGCTGCAGCGACTGCGGCGCCGCAGCGAGCGCGACCAGGCCCGCATCGCCCAGCTCGAGCAACTCGTACGCGACCGCCTCGGCCAGGACGCCACCGTCGAGATCGCGGATTGACCACGCGCCCGCCGCGGATTCACCACGCGCTCGCTGTGGACTGATATCTGGTTGTAAGGGGAGCCGGCCGGTAAGCCGGATTCTGTCCCTGCGCCGGAGCGCAGGTGGCGACCATCTCTCTGGGACCGACGTTGCCGCCGGCCTCGTGCGGCCTACCTGGTGCTCGGCGGGCCACCTGTAACGCACCTGCTTGGCCTTGCTCCGGACGGGGTTTACCTGGCCGCCGACGTCACCGCCGGCGCCGGTGCGCTCTTACCGCACCCTTTCACCCTTACCAGCTGCCGGGTAACCGGCGACCAGATGCCGAGGCATCGGTCCCGCCGGCGGCTGGCGGTCTGCTCTCTGTGGCACTGTTCCGCGCGTCGCCGCGCCTGGGGGTTACCCAGCGTCCTGCCCTGCGGAGTCCGGACTTTCCTCGACG
>JALZLF010000124.1 GCA_030858865.1 Actinomycetota bacterium
CGTCGGCACCCTCGGTCGCGAGCCGTCGCACGTCGGCGGGCACGCGCACGCTGCTCTCCGCGACGGCGATCGCGGTGGCGGGCACGTGGCCCCGCAGCGCGGCGAACCGTTGCGGATCGACGTCCAGCGTGGTCAGGTCGCGAGCGTTGACGCCGATGACCAGCTGGCCTCGGGCGCCCGCGGCCTCGAAGGCGCCGATGGCGCGAGCGACCTCGTGCTCCTCGTGGGTCTCGACCAGCGCATCCAGCTCGGCTTCGCTGCTGGTCCGCAGCAGCGTGGTCAAGGTGTCCTGTTCCAGCGCGGCCACGATGAGCAGGACCGCCGCGGCCCCGGCCGCTCGCGCCTCCCACACCTGGTAGGCGTCGACGACGAAGTCTTTGCGCAGTGCCGGCAGCGGTGTGGCCGCGGCAACCTCGACGAGATCGTCCAGACAACCTGCGAAGTGGCTGGGTTCGGTCAGCACGCTGATGGCGGCGGCGCCGCCGCTGGCGTACGCGCGGGCAAGGCCGCCGGCGTCGGGGATGATCGCGAGGTTCCCGCGCGACGGGCTCGCGCGTTTCACCTCGGCGATGACCGCGACGTCGGGGCCGCGAAGGGCGCGGGTGAAGGACGGTGGCCGCGGGCTGCGCCGAGCACGGTCGCGCAGTTCGCCCAGCGGCAGTGCCTCGTGTGCCTGCGCCGCCCGGTCGCGCGCCTGGGCGCAGGCCTGTGCCAGGAAGCCGCTCACGCGTCTCCTCGTGTCGGGGGGCCGCCATCGTAGTCGTTGGTCGCCGCGACCGATCCCGACCGCGGGTTGGCCGTTCCAATCGACGAGCCGGCTGCCGAGCCAGTGGGTGGTTCCTCGACACTGGCCAACGACCACTCGTCGTCGGCGGGGCGCTCGGCCTCGTCGATGGTGTAGCGGGTACGCGACGGTGGTCGGGTGGGCCCGCGCAGCCCCAGCGCGCCCCCCGTGGCCACGATTGCAGCAGCCAAGCCCGCGGTGAAGGGTGCGGCGGTCAGCCCGGTTGCCGCGGCCGCACTCACGATGACGGTGGCGATCGTGCTGACGCCGGTGGCCAACGCCAGCAAGGCCGCGCCACGGCGCGGCAGGCCGCGCAGCGCCGCCAGCGCGACGCCGCAACCTAGGGCCAGCAGTCCCAGCGGCACGAGCGCGGGTGCCAACCGCGTCCCACTGGTGCCGGCCGCTTCGGACACCGCTACCTCGCCGACCTTCCGGGTGACGACGCCGGCGGTCCAGTCGGCCGCTCCGGCCAGCAACACCATCAGCCCACCGGTGAGCACCGCCAGGATGGGCGGCAGCCATCCTCGCCGGCCGCTCACAACCGCTCCGCGGCGCGCACCGAGGCCAGCAGTGCCATCGCCTTGTCCTGCGTCTCTGCGTACTCGCGTTCGGCCACGCTGTCGGCGACCACGCCGGCGCCGACCTGCACGTGCGCCGCGCCGTTGCGGAACACCAGCGTGCGGATCGCGATGCACAGGTCGAGGTTGCCGGCCAGGTCGAGATAGCCGATGCCGCCGCCGTACACGCCGCGCCGGGTCGGCTCCAGCTCGTCGATGATCTGCATCGCGCGCACCTTGGGTGCGCCCGACAAGGTGCCAGCCGGGAACGTGGCACGCAGGATGTCAACGGGGCCGACCTCCTCGCGCACCCGGCCGCCGACGGTGGACCGCAGATGCATGACATGGCTGTAGCGGACCACGTCCATGAACCCTGAGACCCGAACGCTGCCCAGCTCGCAGACCCGGCCCAGGTCGTTGCGGGCGAGGTCGACGAGCATGACGTGCTCGGCACGCTCCTTGACGTCGCCGCGCAGCGCCGACTCGCGCGCCTGATCCTCGGCGTCGTCGGCGCCACGGGGCGCCGATCCGGCGATCGGCCAGATGACCGCCTCTCGGCCGCGGACGGTGACCAGCGCCTCCGGCGAGGATCCCACGATCTGCGTGGCGGTCGTCGTGGACCCTGCGGGAAGATCGAAGATGTACATGTACGGCGACGGGTTGATGACGCGCAGGACCCGATAGACCGTGAACGGGTCGGCGCTGGTCTCCAGGGAGAAGCGCTGGCTGGGGACCACCTGGAAGACGTCGCCGGCTCGGATGTGCTCCTGAGCTCGCTCGACGGCGGCGAGGTACGCCTCACGGGGCATGTTGGCCACTGCGTCGTCCACCCGCGCGGCGCGCGGCGGCGGCACCGGTTCGGCGCCGACGGGCGTCCCCAGGCTGCTGACCAACCGCTCTGAAGCCTGCACGGCGGCGTCCCACGCCGCCGGCGGGTCGTCGCCGGGACGCACGTTGGACACCACCAGCAGCCGCTGACGCAGGTGGTCGAAGACGACCAGCTGGCCGGGAAACACCAACCAGGCATCGTCCATGCCAAGGTCGTCGGTCCCGCTGGCCGGCAGCCGCTCGATGAAGCGGACCACGTCCCAGCCGAGGTAGCCCACAGCACCGGCGAACAGCGGGGGCAGCCCAGGCAGCTCCGGCGTGCGGAGTGTCGCCAGCAGTGCCTCCAGGGTGGCCAGCGGATCCCCGCCGGCCGCCGCCTGCCGTGCCGCGGCGGGGGCGTCGCCGGTCAGCGTGACCGTGCCTGCGCGGGCTCGCATCTGTAAGAAGGGGCGCAGGCCGATGAACGACCAGCGGCCCCAACGCTCCCCCTGTTCCACGGATTCCAGCAGGAACGTTGGTCCGTCGCCGCGGCGCAGCCGGTCGTACACCGCCAATGGGGTGTACAGGTCGGCCAGCACCTCGCGCCAGACCGGGACCAGCGCGTTGTCGCGCGCGAGCTCGGCGAAGGCCTCCCGGGACGGCTGGTACAGCGCGGTTGTCACCTGGCTACCGGATGCAGGAAGCAGCTGCGGGCACCGGTGTGGCAGGCGACCCCGTCGCCGCCCTGCTCCACCTTGATCAGCAGCACGTCGGCGTCGCAGTCGGCGATCACCGCCACGACGCGTTGGGTGTTGCCTGAGGTCGCCCCCTTGGCCCAGCGCGTGCCGCGGCTGCGTGACCAGAACACCGTCTGCCCGGTGGCCAGTGTCTCGTCGAGGCTCTCGCGGGTCATCCAGGCGACCATCAGCACCTCGCCGGTGTCGTACTGCTGCACCACGGCGGGCAGCAGGCCACGCTCGTCGAAGCGCAGCGCCGGGGTTGAACCCGCTGGGAGCGCGGTGGGCGGTATCGGCGGTGCCACCTTCGCCACCAGCGCCAGCAACGAGTCGGCAACGGCCCCCGGGTCGACGAGCGGATGGAAGTGGCCCGCCTCGAGGCGCGCGACCGGCCAGCCGCGCGCCTCGGCGATGCGCGCCGGCACGTCGTAGGCGTCGCTGAGCCGCAGGTAGCCGCAGCGCACGGACGACCAGGCGCGCGGGATCGCGATCACCTCGGTGAAGTAGTCCATGCCCCTCGGCCGCAGCCCGGCGACGAGGCGGTCGCGGACCTCGTCGTCGGGGACCAGATCGCGGAGGTCAGCCGACGACCAGGCCGGAAAGGGCCGTTCCGCCGCGAGATCAGCGGCGAGCTGCTGTCGCGCTGCCGCGTGCTCCATGCCGATCAGATCGAGGCGGTTGGCGCCGTCGAAGGGCAGCCCGGCATCGGCGAACAGCGCCACCTCGGGGGGTCGTCTCATCGCGCCGGCGGCCTGCGGCAGCAACGCTCCCGCGCCGCTGTGGCCCACGAGCACCACCGGCATGTCCAGCTCTGCCGTGGCGGCGGCCACCGAGGCCGCGTGCTGGACCGCGAAGGGCGGTCGGCCGTTGTCATGCAGGTGCGGCACCACAACCCGGCTCCCCTGCTCGCGCAGCAGGTCGGCGACGCGCTCCCAGGTGTCCGGGCCGGTCAAGGGGCTGTGCACGAGAACCCACGCGAAGGCCGCGACACGCTGCATGCCCTCAGCCTATCGGCGGGCAGGAACGTCCGAACTGGTCAGCGCGTACACCGCGGCGTCGCTGACCCGGCCGGCGCGAAGCGCCAGACCGTTGCGCCGGATGCCCTCGAAGGCGGCTCCCGATCCCCGCGCCGCGCGTCGCGATGCCACGTTGTCGGGGTGCACCAGCAGCTCGATGCGCCGGCACCCGAAGGTGGGCAGCGCCCAGCCTGCCAGCAGACGGACGGCTCGGCGGGCCACGCCCCGGCCCCGGCCGCGCGGGCAGACCAGATAGCCGATCTCGGCCTCGCCGGCACGGCACCGTCCGAAGTGCAGGCCGATCGTTCCCAGGTAGACCCCGTCGGTGGCGTCGCGGATCGCCGACTCAAGGCCGCCGCCCGTCTCGCTCGATTCGCGAGCGAACGCCAGGAACGCCATGGCGTCGGCTTCGGTGTAGGGCGAGGGCAGTGGCAGCCAGCGCGCCACCTCGGGATCGTCGCAGCAGGTCACGAGGTCGTCGACGTCGCTGCCGCGCAGCTCGTCGAGCAGCACCACGCCGTCGGTCAGCGCGGCCTCCGGGCGCCGGAGCGGACCGGCAGGCCGCGTCACGATCGCCGGCGC
>JALZLF010000018.1 GCA_030858865.1 Actinomycetota bacterium
CGCACGAACGCCACCTTTGCGCCCTGGCTCGGCCCGAAGCACAGCCGGCCGGTGTAGGCCGCCGGTCGTAGCACATCACCCCATGCCGACTGCAAGCGCTCCTGCGCCCACGGTCCAACGCGCCGGACGACCTCGGCGGTCAGCTCCTGGCGGGTAAGACAGCGGCCGTCGAGTGCCTCACCGATCGCCTCCGTCACCGCGGCCAACTGTTGCGGGCTCACGCCGTGGAACTCGTACATGCGGATCTCGGACGAAGAAGGACGGGCCCGCAGGGCCGCCATCCACAGCGGGAGCTCGGCGGCCGGCAGCAGGTGCAGGGTGCCGCGTGGACCGTAGGTCTTGACCAGGGTGCGCCGCTGCCACAGCTCGGCGCGCACGTCCTGTTGCGTCAGGCCGGCGACTCTCGCACCGATGGCGAGCTCGGCGGCCGACAACACCTGCGCCTGGACGCCCGCGACCTCACCGACGACGCGACCGACGACGTTGCCATCGCGCCCGTCGTCGGGGACCGGCTGCAGGAGGCAACTGCGCCGCAGACGGCGGCCGAGCACCTGTTCCTCCGACAGCGACCGCACCGGGGAACCGTAGCGCTCACCACCAACAGCGGCCCTTGCCAAACGGAACGGGACAGCGGAAGGTCCAGCAGGACCACAGGCATCGCGGCAGGGGCAGCGTGGACAACCACCGACCGGGCGCGGCAGGGCGGCGGGGTGCCGCCCGCACCGGTGTGGCGCTGCTCGCGATGGTGCTGTGCGGCGTGATCGGGTCATTGACCATGAGCGTTCCCCGCCCGCTGCCCACGGTGGCCGGCGTTGACGAGACCGGACTGCGGCTGCCGCCGCGCGGGTCGGTCAGCGCCCAGTTCCTCGACTCGCGACCGGTCTTCGTGGTGCACGACCAAAATGGCGGCGTCTCGGTGCTCGACGCGCGCAGCCCCCACCTCGTAGGCCGGAAGCTGCTCGCGTGGTGCGAGGACGGCCGCGCGTTCATCGACGTGCAGCACGGTTCGGCCTTCGACGAGCATGGCCGGTACACCTTCGGCCCCGCGCCCAGGGGGATGGCTTCATACGACGTCGTTGCCTTGCCGGCCGGCGCGGTCACCGCAGGCGCACGCCGGCCGGGGCCACCCCGAGGCTCGGAGACCGATTCGTCGTCGCCGGCCGCCTGCTGGCCGGAGGACGGCAGCCCCCTATCACCGGACGAGTACCTGGCACACCACAGCGGCATCGACGCCGCAACGCCCGAACAGGCGGTAATGGCGGGAAACGCACGGGGGCTTGTGGTCGACGGCCTGCTCGAACGCATCGGTGATCTGCCACCGCGACTGTGTGGTGACGCGCCGCCACGGGGCCTGCCGCGCTGCCCTTCCGACGCGCCCATCGTCACGGAAGAAAGGGCCATCGATCCCGAGGCCGACAGCTATCAGCAGTCCGAGGGGCGCTTCGTGATCGACGTCGCCGCCGGTCGGGTCACCGCGCTGACCTACACACCAATGGTGCTCGCCGAACGTTCCGGCTACTTCCGGGGCCGCAGCCGGTACCGCGGCGCGCTGCACCTGCCCGGCGCCTATGACGAGGAGGGGTTCATGTCGGTCGGGCAGGCCCCCGGGCGTGCTGGCGTCAACGAGGCTTTGTGGCTGCGCAGCTACACCGGACCCACCACTGTGGGAACCTTCACCGACGACACGGCGGCAGTGCATATCCCAAACCCGGACAGCGTGTCGGTACGGGCGCAACGCGCCGACGGCTCGACGGTCACGACGCTGGCGCAACTGCGCAACGCCCTGCGCGCCGGGTCCCTGGCGTCCACCTCGTTCACCGTCGCGGTGGACAAGCGCACCCAGGCGGTCGTCGCGCTGCGCCAACAGCGCTGATCCGGCGCTGAGCCGCGTCACCGCATGGCGCGCAGCTGTCCGATGTGGGAAGGCAGGTGGACCTGCGCGTGGGTGTTGAGTACGCCAGCCCACGGCACCGGACCGTCGACGCGGACTGCGCCGCCGTCGACGATGTGGGCGGGCACCGCCATCGCGGCCTGCGCCGACTCCAGCTGCCGAGCGAGCAGCACCAGCTCTAGGCCGCATTGGCGCACCGTGGCCACCAACCCACCCCAGTCCCCTGCCGCCCGCGCCAGCGCCTGGAGCGCCACGGTGGCGCCTGCCGTGGTGTTGTCGTAGCTGGGCCGACTCCCGCCGAGCAGGCTCGCTGTCACGGCGATCAACAGGCGGTCGTTGAACGCGACGTGGGCCAGGATCAGCTCCGCGGGCCAGTCCGCCTGGACGGCGGGCGGACGGAAACCGCCGCCGCCAACCAGGTCGAGCAACGACCGGTACGACGACTCCAGCTCGGCGGTGTCCATGCCCGCACGGTACCCAGCCAGCACCAGCTAGGAGGCCAGGCTGCCGACCCGCTCCACACCGTCGGCGTCAGTCTTGCGTTCCAACAGGTCCAAGACGGCGTCCTCGACACCGACATGGATGGAGGGTTGGCCGAACTCGCCTTCGCCGAGGTCGTTCAGGACACCGCTGATGGTCCATCCCGACTGGTAGCGATCGAACACGCGCGGGTCGATGTAGGAGTTGCGTGCCACCGTGGGCGTGTTGCCCAAGTAGTGCGCCACCTCCTGTGCCGCTCGCGACATCGCCCGCTTGCCTGCCGACTTGGACCTTCCGACCTCGCCGGAGACGGCCAGCGCAACCGCGGCCAGCACCGTCGCGTTCCAGGTGCGAAAATCCTTCGCCGAGTACTCACCGCCTGTCACCGCCTTGATCCAGTCGTTGACATGGGTGGCGTTGACGTCTGACCACAGCCGGCCCTGCTTCCAGGCCAGCAGCTCGTCACTTCCGCCGCGCCGGCGTTTGAGCGCCGTGATGATCGCTCGCGCGGCCGGGTCCACGACCGACTGGAGCTGGTGCTTGCCGCCCTTGGCCTCGTACTCGAAGACGATCTCCTCCCCGGAGATCGTCACGTGCTGCTTGCGCATCGTGGTCAGCCCGAACGTTTCGCCGTCCTCCGAGCGTCCGATCTCCGCGCCGATGCGGAAGAACCCGACGTCGAGCAGGCGCACCGCACAGGCCAGCACGCGGTCGCGTCCGAGCCCCTCGGCGGCGAGGTGGTGCTCCACGGCCGCTCGCAATGCCGGCAAGCAGCGGGCGAAGTCCAGCATCTCGTCGAACTTCTCGGTGTCTCGCCGCCGGCGCCAGTCGTCGTGGTAGCGGTACTGCTTGCGTCCCGCCGCGTCGGTCCCGATGGCTTGGAGGTGGCCGTTGGCCACGGGACAGATCCAGACCTCCTGCCAGGCCGGGGGAAGGACGAGGTCGCTGACGCGCTGCAACACGTCGGGGTCGGTGATCCGGTCGCCCGTCTCGGCCCAGTGGTAGCTGAAGCCCCGCCCCCTGCGGCGGCGCACGATGCCGGGCTTGGAGCAGTCGGAACGGCGCAGGCGTGGCACGCCCTCACCGTGACCCACGCCGTCGAGAAATAATCCCCCACCCCTGCCTGGCCTGTCACGCTGCGTCACTGGCCGAGGCGGCGCGGAACATCGGCGTGCCCGCCTAACCGCGTCCATGCGGGTCGTGACGGGATCTGGAGAGAATACGGTGCGCAAACCCGCCGAAGTGTTGCTGTCGCTGCTGCTGGCGGCAGCCGTGTTGTCGGTCGGGCCGGCCGCCGCTTCGGAGGGCACCTTGGTGGCCAACCACGCGGCCTCGTGGCAGACCAACGGTGTGGTCGCGACGCTGGCTTACGGCAACGGCGTGGTGTACCTGGGTGGCTCGTTCACCGCCGTGCGGCCGCCCGGTGCGGCCCCGGGAACCGGCGAAGTCGCCCGCAGCTACCTTGCTGCTTTCGATGCGTCCAGCGGCGAGCTGCTCGACTTCAACCACCGGCTGGACCGCAGAGTGACGGGCCTGTACGTGTCGCCCGACGGTAGCCGTCTGTACGTTGGCGGGGACTTCTTGTCGGTGGACGGGGTGTCGCGTCGAAAGGCCGCGGTCTTCTCCACCGCCACGGGCGAGCTGACGTCGTGGAAGGTCGGCTTCAACGGCCCGGTGCGGGCGTTCCACGAGATCGGCTCGACGGTGTACGCCGGAGGCGGGTTCTCCACGGTCAAGGGCATGGCACGTACGGGGGTGGCGGCGATCTCGACCGGCGGCGAGCTGCGGGCGTGGGCGCCGCAGCTGGACGGGCGGGTTCGAGCGATCACCTCGGCGCCCGACGGCAGCCGTGTCGTGATCGGCGGGCCCTTCAGCAGCGTCAACGGGCAGGCCCGGCAGTCCATCGCCTCGCTGGACGCCAGCACAGCGCAGCTGCGCCCTTGGGCGGCCACGCACCCCAGCTGCTCCTACGTGGCGAGCCTGACGCGGGTCGGCGACACGATCTACGGCGGCGCCGTGGGCAAGGGCGGCGGCTGCTACGAGGGAACGTTCGCGGTGGATCCCATGACCGGCGTCGAACGCTGGCGCGAGACCTGCCGCGGCGCCACCGAGGCCGTCGCGGTGGTCGGTAGCTACCTGTACAAGGGCTCGCACGCCCACGACTGCTCCACCGCCGGCGGCTTCCCCGAAGACTACGAGAGCCGGGACACCTACAACTTGCTCAGCGTGTCGTTGAGCAACGGCGGGCTGGGAGACTGGCTGCCCGGAATGCAGGGCAAGGGCGTTGGGCCCCTGGCGCTGGCTACCGACGGCGAGCAGCTGTTCGTCGGCGGCACGTTCTCCGGTGGCAACGGCCAGGGTCAGCAGGGCTTCGCCCGCTTCACGGCAGGCCCCGATCTCACGCTGCTGGGCCGGCCGGTGGCGCCGAAGGTCAGCAGTGTGAAGGCCGGGACAGCATCGGTGCGCTGGACTGCCGTCACGGACCGCGATGACGGCACGCTGATCTATCGGGTGTTCCGCGACGGCGGCCGGACGCCGATCCACGAGCAGTCCGCCAGCTCACGGCCATGGGATCGGCCGGTCCTGCAGTTCGAGGACACCGGCCTGGTCGCCGGATCGACGCACACCTACCAGGTGCAGGCGGTCGCCCAAGACAACGTCGGCCCCAAGTCGGGGCAGGCGACCGTCACCGTGACCGGGACCGACAAGGGCTACGCAGCGCGCGTGCTGGCTGACGTGCCGACGCTGTACTGGCGTCTGGACGAGGCCTCGGGAAGCACCGCGACCGATGCGGCCGGCAACAGCCACGGCACCCTGTCCGGGGGGCTTCCCGCACCTCCCCCGGCGCACTCGGCGAGGCCGGCGACCGCGCCGTGCAGCTGGACGGGCGCAGTGGGCGGGTGGTTTCCCAGCAGCGGTTCAACAACCCCGGGCGCTACTCGGTCGAGGCGTGGTTCAAGACCGACACTAGGGCAGGGGGCAAGCTCATCGGCTTCGGTAGCGGCACGTCAACCAGTGGGTCCTACGACCGCCACGTCTACATGACCGACACGGGGCAGCTGGTTTTCGGAACCTATACCGGTAGCCCGAGCACCATCTCGACGTCTGAGGCCTACAACGACAATCGCTGGCATCACCTTGTCGCCACCCAGGGCGTTGACGGCATGAGGCTGTACGTCGACGGCGTCGTGCGTGCCAGCAATACCACCACCGACGCGCAGAACTACCTGGGGTACTGGCGAATCGGCGGTG
>JALZLF010000032.1 GCA_030858865.1 Actinomycetota bacterium
GACCAGCACCACGGTGCGCCCCCGCAGCTGCGGCAGCGCCCTGTCGCCGCGGTAGCAGCGCACCCGCCGCGCCAGCTCCGCCTGTTCCGCGGCGGTGGTGGCGCGCAACCGGCGGCTGCTGCCTCGCAAGGGTCCGGCCCGGTCGTCCAGGACCACCACATCGCCTTCGGCCACCGCGCCGATGCCCAGCTCGGGTCGTCCTGGCGCGCCGAGCTTGCGCGCGACGAACACCTCCAGCGGCGCGTGGAGGGCTGCGGCGACCTCTGCGGCCACTGGCACACCGCCGCGCGGTAGCGCCAGCACGACGACCGCCTTGTCGCGCAGGTTCCCCAGCCGCCGGGCAAGCTGCTGTCCGGCGTCGCGCCGGTCGGCGAATCGCATGTCGGTCAACCCCTTCGCGCCCTTCGCGCGGGCGGCGGCGGGTCAGGTCAGCGCGGACCGCACCCGTGCCGCGTCGTCGGCCAGCCGTTGTTCGCCGTGCACCTGCCGGCCACTCCCGTCCCACGCCACCGGCAGCTCCACCCACGACCGGCAGCCGGCGTAGGCCTCCAAGCGCGGCAGCGTCAACGGTTCGGCCAGCTCGACGGCACGCACCACCAGCACCTGCAACCGGTGTTTGGGACGGAACTCCAGGCGGTCCATGCGGACCGACTCCTCGGTCCAGATGTGCAGATCGTCGATGCCGGCCAAGCCTTCCGGCCGCTCGACCGCAACCACGTCGACCAGCGACACCCCGCAACGCACCGTGAAGGTCGCGGCCTCCTCATGCACCTGGGCGGCGCCGGGAACCAGCAGGTCGCGGTGCTCGGGACGGACGCGATCGCGGTGGCTGTGCGCCACGGTCGGGAACAGCACGAACCGGTCACGGTCGACACGGAAGGACTTCTCGTGGATCCCGCCCTTCCGCAGCAGCACCGTCTGGCGACCGTCCAGCAGCGCGGCAGCCGCCGCGCCCCATTCCTTGAGGGCCACGGAGGTTGCCAGGACCGCGGAGTCTTGGGTGGCGACCGGGGGCATGTCGTTAGTGTACGGACGACACCAGGACACCGCCCGGCTTGCCCCGGCCGCCACCGCTCCCGATCAGGAGACGGAATGCCCGCCAGCGCAGCGACCCCCACCGAGCTCGTCGAGGCCGCCTACGCACGCACCGCCAAGGCCGTGGCCATTGGCCGCGAACGGCTCGGGCGGCCGCTGACGCTGGCCGAGAAGATCCTCTTCGGCCACATGGCCGACCCCCGGACACAGGATCTGGAGCGCGGGCGCGCCTACGGCGAGTTCCACCCGGACCGGGTGGCCATGCAGGACGCCACCGCCCAGATGGCGCTGCTGCAGTTCATGACCGCTGGGCTGCCGCGGGTGGCCGTCCCCTCGACGGTGCATTGCGACCACCTGATCCAGGCCGAGACCGGCGCCGTCCACGACCTCGCCGTGGCCAACGAGTCAAACCGCGAGGTCTACGAGTTCCTGCGGACGGTGTCGGCCAAGTACGGCCTCGGCTTCTGGAAGCCGGGCAGCGGGATCATCCATCAGGTGGTCCTCGAGCACTACGCCTTTCCTGGCGGGATGATGATCGGCACCGACAGCCACACGCCCAACGCCGGCGGCCTCGGCATGGTGGCCATCGGCGTTGGCGGCGCCGACGCGGTCGACGTTATGGCCGGCATGCCCTTCGGGCTGCGGATGCCGCTGCACATCGGGGTGCACCTCACCGGGTCGTTGGAAGGATGGACGTCGTCGAAGGACGTGATCCTCGCCGTCGCCGGCGTCCTCACCGTCAAAGGCGGCACCGGGGCGATCGTCGAGTACTTCGGTCCCGGCGCTGAGTCCATCTCGGCCACTGGCAAGGGCACGATCTGCAACATGGGCGCCGAGATCGGCGCCACCACCTCGCTGTTCGGCTACGACGATGCGATGGCCCGCTACCTCAAGTCCACGGCGCGCGAACAGATCGCCGACCTCGCCGACGCCCACCGCGAGCATCTTCGCGGCGACCCCGAGGTCGTCGGCGATCCGCAGCGCTACTACGACCGTGTGCTCGAGATCGACCTGGACAGCCTGGAGCCGCAGATCGTCGGCCCGCACACGCCCGACCTGACCCGGCCGGTGTCGCAGATGGGAGCCGACGCCGAGGCCAACGACTACCCGCTGGAGATCACCAACGCCCTGGTCGGTTCCTGCACCAACTCCTCCTACGAAGACATCGGACGCGCGGCACACGTCGCCCGCCAGGCCAAGGAGGCTGGGCTTCGCATCAAGACTCCGCTGCTGATCACCCCTGGCTCCGAGCAGGTCCGCGCCACCATCGAGCGCGACGGCCTCCTCGGCGACCTGGAGGCGATCGGCGCGACCGTGCTGGCCAACGCCTGCGGACCGTGCATCGGGCAGTGGAAGCGCACCGACAATCTGGGTGGGACCCGCAACTCGATCCTCAGCTCGTTCAACCGCAACTTCCCGCGGCGCAACGACGGCTATGCCGAGACCCTCGCGTTCATCGGGTCGCCGGAGATCGTCGTGGCCGCCGCGCTCGCCGGCCGGCTGGACTTCGACCCGCAGCATGACCAGCTCGACGGCGTGGCGCTGCGAGCCCCGGAGGCTGACGAGCTGCCGTCCGGTGGTTGGGACGCGGGAGAGTCGGGCTTCGCCGAGCCGGCTGTGGACGGCGCGGCCGTTCGGGTCGTCGTCGACCCCGCCAGCGACCGCCTGCAGCTGCTGGAGCCCTTCGCCGCCTGGTCGGGATCGAACTTCGAGGGGATGCCGGTCCTGCTCAAGGCCGTCGGCAAGTGCACGACCGACCACATCTCCGCGGCCGGCCCCTGGCTGCGATTCCGCGGCCACCTGGACAACATCTCCAACAACCTGTTCATCGGCGCCAACAACGCCTTCACCGACGAGCCCGGCCACGGCGTCGACCAGCTCGACGGGCAGGTGCGCAAGCTGCCCGACATCGCCCGCCACTACAAGGCCGAACACAAGGGCTGGATCGTCGTTGGCGACGAGAACTACGGCGAGGGCTCCTCACGCGAGCACGCCGCCATGGAGCCGCGCCACCTCGGCGCGCTGGTGGTGCTGGTCCGCAGCTTCGCTCGCATCCACGAGACGAACCTGAAAAAGCAGGGGCTGCTGCCGCTGACGTTCACCGACCCGAGCGACTACGACAAGGTCCGCGGCGATGATCGCGTCGACGTGCTGGGGTTGGCCGACCTGGCGGCGGACCGCCCGGTGACGGTTCGCCTGCGCCACGCCGACGGCGGCAGCGACGAGTTCGAGACCAACCACACCTTCAACGCCGAGCAGCTGGGCTGGTTCCGCGCCGGCTCCGCCCTCAACGCCATGGGCGCCGCCGGCGGCTAGCGATCGCGGCCATGGCCGCTCGCCGCCTCGCCGGTCGAGACCGGGCCGCTGTTAGGTTGGCTGGCCATGAGGGTGCTGCTGCGCAATCCAGATCGCACTGAGGACGTCGCTGGGCCGGCGCGGGTCGGTGACGTCCTGGACCGGCTCGCCGTGAACCCGGAGACCGTGCTGGTGATCTGCGACGGCACGCTGGTCACCAAGGACGTCGTGGTGCCCGACGACGGCGAGATCGAGATCCGTCCCGTGATCTCGGGAGGCGCGGGCCCGGGGAACTGCCACGCCTGCGGCCGCATCGCGGTCATGGAGGTCAAGCGCCACCACGCGGCGTACTGCGCCGGCCACTTCGTCGACCACGTCCGTGCCCAGGTCCGCGAGGCGATCGACCGCCACCGGATGATCTCCTACGACGACCGCATCCTCGTCGCGGTCTCGGGGGGCAAGGACTCCCTGGCCCTGTGGGACGTGCTGCTGGACATGGGCTACCGCACCGACGGGCTGTACCTGGGGCTTGGCATCGGTGAGTACTCCGACCGCTCCGCCGAGGTCGTGCGGCGGTTCGCCGCTGGCAGGGGTGTGACCCTGCGCACCGTGGACCTGGCCGACGAGTACGGCTACGACATCCCCTCGGCCACGGCTCTGCGCACACGCTCATCCTGCGGGGTGTGCGGGTTGAGCAAGCGGTACGTGTTCAACCGGGTCGCCTGGCAGCACGGCTACGACGTCATGGCCACGGGGCACAACCTCGACGACGAGGCTGCCCAGCTGCTTGGCAACGTGCTGCGCTGGCAGACGCCGTTCATGGCCCGCCAGTCGGTGGCCCTGCCGGCCGTCCACGGGTCGATGGCCCGCAAGGTCAAGCCGCTGTACCGCCTTGGCGAGCGCGAGATGGCCGCTTACTGCGTGGTCAAGGGCTTGGACTACATCGTGGAGGAGTGCCCGATGGTCGGTGGCAACACCGTGCTGCGCTACAAGGACGCGCTCAACGAGCTGGAACGCCACAGCCCAGGGACCAAGGCCCAGTTCCTGTTCGGCTTCCTCGACCGGGTGCAGCCGGCGCATTTCGACAACGCCGACCCGGCCGGGGAGACGCTGGTGGCGTGCAGCGGTTGCGGCATGCCGACCACCCCACCGCGGCAGGCCCACATGGATCCCCTCTGCGCCTTCTGCCGTACCCGCCAGCGTGTCGTGCAGTCGGTCTCCCGCCGCACGAACGCCGCCGCGGCACGGACGTGACCGTCGCGATGTCGTGACCGTCCGGCATCCGGGGCACCCCGATCCCTTTGGTGAGGGAGACAAGGTGCTGCTGTTGGACCGCAAGCAGCGGCGCTACCTGCTAACCCTTCGCGCCGGCGGTGAGTTCCACTCCCACTACGGCGTGCTGGCGCACGAGGCGTTGTTGGGTCAGCCTGAAGGCTCAGCGGTGACCACGACGAAGGGTTCGCAGCTCCTGGCGGTCCGCCCCACCTCGGCGGACTGGACCGTCAAGGCCCCGCGCGGAGCGCAGGTCGTCTACCCCAAGGATCAGGCGATGATCGTCGCGCTGGCCGACATCTGCCCCGGGGCCACGGTGGTCGAGGCCGGCGCCGGCTCGGGAGCATTGACGTCGGCGCTGCTGCGGGCGGTCGGTTCGGGCGGTCAGGTCATCAGCTTCGAGGTGCGCGACGAGTTCGCCGACGTTGCCGAGCGCAACGTCGCAGACCGTTTCGGCACCCTTCCGGGAAACTGGCTGCTGCGGCGCGGCGACATCGTCGCCGGGCTGTCGGGCATTGGCTGCGACCGCGTCGTGCTCGACCTGTCCGAACCGTGGACCGTGCTGGGCGGGGCCGTCGAGGCGCTGCACCCGGGGGGGATCTTGTGCGCCTACACCCCGTCGGTACCGCAGGTGATGCGCCTGCACGAGGCTCTCGCCGGTGATCGTCGCTGGGGGATGGCTGAGACGACCGAGACGCTGGTGCGCACCTGGCACGTTGACGGTCTGGCCGTGCGGCCTGACCATCGCATGGTCGCCCACACCGCCTTCCTGACGACGGCGAGACGCCT
This sequence comes from Actinomycetota bacterium, assembly GCA_030858865.1. Taxonomy (GTDB): domain Bacteria; phylum Actinomycetota; class Nitriliruptoria; order Euzebyales; family Egibacteraceae; genus JACCTL01. The sequence goes on from JALZLF010000032.1 coordinate 5,392, forward strand.
GGCTGCTTGAGGTTCGGCTCGATCGGCAAGCCTGGTCCGGCGTGCTCTACCCGCGCTCAGCCTCGGCCTGGAAGCGGTATCCGCGTCCATGCATCGTTTGGATCCGGCGGGGTGTCGAGGGGTCGAGTTCGACCTTCTGGCGCAGCCGCCGGATCTCCACGGTCACCGCGGACGGTTGACCGTGACTGAACCCCCACACCTCCTCCAGCAACGCGCCGCGGTCGAAGGTGCGGCCGGGATGGCGCATCAGGTGGACCAGCAACGCCTGCTCCAGCAGCGTCAGCGCCACCTGCTTGCCATCGCAGCAGGCCTCATGGGTCACCAGGTCGACGGTCAGACCCCCTACGGTGATCTTCCGGCCATCGCCGTCGACGTCGTGGTCGACCGGTGCGCTGCGTCGCAGGACGGCCTCCACCCGAGCGGCGACCTCACGGGGGGAGAACGGCTTGGTGACGTAGTCGTCGGCACCCATGCGTAGCCCGTTGACCCGGCTGTCCTCGTCGCGGCGATTGCTCAGCAAGATGACCGGGGTGCGCGAACGACCGCGAAGGACGCGCAAGACCTGCAGGCCGTTCATTCCCGGCAGTGACAGATCCAGGACCATGAGCCGGGGTGGCGTTCCCAGGGCCGAGGCGAGCGCCTCCTGTCCGTCGTGGAGCACCTCCACGTCGTAGCCGTCCTTGCGCAGGTGGGCCGCCACAACGCTCGTGATGCCGGGATCGTCGTCCACGACGAGCACCCGGCCGGCTGCTCCGGCTGGCGACGCGGCCATGGCACTCATGACTTGCACCTCGCGCGCCCCACGATCGAGGGGTGTCCCGGTCGCCGACGGGGGGATCGGCGGGGACAGTCGGTAACAAAGATATTACACAACCCCACCTTTTGCGGCCTCAGATACGAATCACTGCTGAGATGGCTCATGATTGGAGGTGTGGTTTGCGACGCTTATTGCAGTTTATCGCTGTCGTGCTCGGACTGACGTTGGTGTACATGGTCGCGCCTCTCCTCGGCTCGCCGGGCAGTGGCGAGGTCCGACGCGTCGTCGGCGACGACGGGCAGACCCGCCTGGTGCCGGTCGTTCCCAGCCAGCGGGAGCCTGCCGTCACCCGTCGCCTCCGCGAGCTGCGCGACAACGGCAGCGACGACGTGCAGGTGGCCAGCGGTGACGACCCGATCGCCGGTTCGTCAGGCCGGCTTCGCAGGTTGTTCGTCAACGACAGGCGCAAGGGTGGGCCGATCGGGCGGATTTCGATCCCCGCGATCGACGTCACCGAACGCTACCGGCCCGGCGTGTACGACGAGGTGCTGCAGAAGGGCCCCGGTCACTGGCCGGGAACACCGCTGCCAGGCGCCCCTGGCAACACCGTCCTGTCGGGCCACCGCACGACCTACACGCATCCCTTCGCTGACCTTGACCTGCTCGAGCCCGGCGACCGTGTGGTCACAACCCTTGGCGGCGAGCACCGCACGACCTATCGCGTAACCAATACGACCGTGGTCGCGGAATCGAAGTACGTGAAGTTCGTCCTGCGCCAGCCAAAGGCGCGGCGCGCCCGGACGATCACGATGTTCGCCTGCACCCCGAAGGGCTACCGGACCCACCGCATCGTCGTACGGGCCAAAGCCCAACCCACCGATGTCGACGCCCCCGGACGAGGGGGTGCCCGCGGCTGACCGGCTTTGCAGGCCCACTCCCATCATCCGACACACGAAAGGTGCAGTCTTGAGAAAGCCTGAGCTTTTTCATGGCAAGCCCGTCATTGCGTTCGACACCGAGGACAGCCGCCGCAAGTTCCTGCGCGGCGCAGCTCTCATCGGTGTGGGAGGGACCCTGGCTGTCACACGCGCAGGGGACCGACTCGCATTGGCGCAGGATGCCTCGCAGAACGACCTGGACATCCTCAACTACGCGCTGACCCTTGAGTACCTGGAGGCCGCGTTCTACACGCGGGCTCTGGAGAACAACGTGGTCGAGGGCCGCGAGCTCGAGCTCGTCACGCCGATTCGTGACCACGAGCAGGCCCACGTCGACGCCATCAGTGGCACCATCTCCGACCTGGGAGGCGAGCCGGTGGAATCACCGCGCTTCAAGTTCCCCGACGGAGTGCTCGACAACCGTGGCTCGTTCCTGGAGCAGGCGTCCGTGTTCGAGGAGCTGGGCGTGACCGCCTACCACGGGCAGGTCACCAACATCGAGAACGGCGACATCCTCGCTGCTGCCGCGGCGATCGCCGGTGTGGAGTCACGTCACGCCGCGGTCATCGCTCAGATCAGCGGAGGCAACCCGTTCCCGGCACCCGTGGAGGCGACCGCCACCATGGACGAAGTCCTCGAAGCTGCCATGCAGTTCATCCGGGCCTAGGAGAGGAGCGACGATGAGACGACGCGATTTCGTCAAGGGCGCCGCGACAGTCATTCCCGGCAGCGTGGCGCTGCAGATGCTCGGCACCAAGTGGGCGTTCGCACAGAGCGCCGACTTCGGGGACGACATCGAAGTCCTGAACTACGCACTGACCTTGGAGTACCTGGAGGCGGAGTTCTACCGCCAGGGCAACGAGGCGGGGCTGCTCGACGGCCAGGAGGCGCAGTACCTCCAGCAGGTCGGCGCCGACGAGCAGGCCCACGTCGACGGCATCACCCAGACGATCAACGAGCTGGGTGGCATGCCGGTCGAAGCGCCGGGCGTCGACTTCGGCGGCGCGTTCGACAGCCGGGCCAGATACCTGGAGACTGCCTTCACGTTCGAGAACCTCGGCGTGTCGGCGTACCTGGGTGCGGTCGGCTTCATCAAGCAGAAGGCCATCCTGCAGGCCGCCGCCGGCATCTTCGGTGTCGAGGCGCGGCACGCAGCGGTCATCGGCAACCTGCTCGGCAAGCCCGCCGAGAACGGCGTCTACATGGGCGCCACCGAGACCCCGCTGTCCAAGGACGAGGTCCTGGCAGCAGCGCAGCCGTTCCTGACCGGAGCGGCGGGCATGGGCGACGACGCCGCCGTCACTTACTAGCGCTACGAGCTCGGGCAGCCGGGCCGCCTGCAACTCCGGGCGGCCCGGCCCCGCTGTACCGGGGGGCCTGATGCGCCAGCAACCGTCCGCACGCCCGACGCAGCTGCTGGCCGCCCTCGCGGTCCTGGCGCTGGCGTCCTCGGGTTGCGGCTGGGCGCAGGCGCGCGTGCGCGAGCTGGACGAGGGTCGACCTCTGGTCGTCACCACCATCAGCATCCTGGCCGACCTCACCCGCGAAGTCGCCGGCGAGCACGTGGTCGTCGAGTCGCTGGTGGAGATCGGCGGTGACCCCCACACCTACGAGCCCGTGCCGTCCGACGCCGGCAAAGTCAGCGACGCCGACCTGATCCTGCGCAACGGGCTGGGCCTCGAGCACTGGCTGGACACCCTGATCGACGCCTCCAGCGTGCCGCGGCCCGTGGCAACGGTGACCGACGGTATCCAGCCGTTGACCATCGCCGGCACGGGCAGCGATCCCGACCCGCACCTTTGGATGGACCCTGTGGCCGTGCGGCGGTACGTCGATGCCATCAGCAGCGCGTTGAGCGACCTTGACCCCGCTCACGCCGAGGACTTCCGGCGCAACGCGCGCCGCTACCGCCATCGCCTTGACCGCCTGGACGCGTTCATCGCCACCCGGCTGGCGACCATTCCGGTCGCGCAGCGCCGCCTGGTCACCACCCACGACGCCTTCCGCTACTTCGGGCAGCGCTACGGCCTGCGCGTGGCCGGCACCATCTGGAGCGTGTCCACCGAGCGCGAGCCGTCGGCGACCGAGGTCGCCGCGCTCGTGGATGCGGTGCGGTCCCAGCAGGTACCAGCCGTGTTCGTGGAGACCACGATCAACCCCGACTTGATGGAGCAGGTGGCACGCGACGCGGGGGTTGCCGTCGGTCCACCGCTGCACGGAGACTCCCTCGGCGCGCCCGGCAGTGGTGCCGACACCTACCTGCGGATGATGCGGGCCAACACCGCCGCGCTGGTCAGCGGCCTCGGCGGGAGCACCCAACCATGATCGACGTGGCCGGCCTGACCGTCTCCTATGACGCCGAACCGGTCCTGCGCGGGGTCAGCTTCACCGCGTCGGCCGGCCAGGTGCTCGGCGTCGTCGGACCCAACGGCGCCGGCAAGTCGACGTTGCTCAAAGCCATGCTGGGCCTGGTGCCGGCCGACTCGGGCACCGTCGCAGTCGCTGGACGACCCATCGGCGAGGTACGCAGGCGCGTCGCCTACCTGCCCCAGCGCTCGGCGATCGACTGGGACTTCCCGGCGCTGGTTGGGGAGGTCGCGGTCATGGGCCGCTACGCCGCGGTCGGTGGGTTCCGCCGTGTGCGCGCCGCCGACCGGCGGATCGGGGCCGCCGCGCTGGAGCGCGTCGGGATGCAGGGGCTGGCCAAGCGCCAGATCGGCGAGCTGTCCGGCGGCCAGCAACAGCGGGTGCTGTTCGCCAGAGCGCTGGCCCAGGACGCCGAGGTGATCCTGCTCGACGAGCCGTTCACCGGGGTCGACGCGCTCACCCAGCAGGTCTTGACCGAGCAGATCGCGGCGCTGGCCACGGCCGGGCGCACGGTCGTCCTGGTCGACCACGATCTGTCGGCCGTCGGGCGCAACGTCGATCGGCTCCTACTGCTCGCGGGCCGGGTGATCGCCGTGGGTAGCCCAGCCGAGGTCTTCACCGGCACCCTGCTGACCGAGGCGTACGGCGGCGTGCCCCCCATCGCCATGAGCGCGGCGGCGACGTGATGGAGACCCTCTTCACCCTGTTCTTGGACCCGCTGCTGCGCTATGAGTTCATGCGCAACGCGATGCTGGCCGCCGCGGTCGTCGGCGTGTCGTCGGCGGTGCTGTCCTGCCTGCTGGTGGTGCGCCACCAGGCGTTGCTCGGCGACGCCGTGTCGCACGCCGTGCTGCCCGGCGTCGCGATCGGCTGGCTGGCCGCCCGCCACGTCGGCATCTTCTGGGGGGCGCTGACCACCGCGATCCTCGCGGGACTGGCGATCACCTACATCGAGCGAAACTCCCGGGTCAAGCGCGACGCGGTGATGGGCATCGTGTTCACCTTTGCCTTCGCCGTGGGGCTGGCCATCATCAGCGTCGCCAAGCCGAGGGGCATCGATCTGTTCCATGTGCTGCTGGGCAACGTGCTCGGCGTCGACCGCACCGACCTGCTGCTGACCGCGGTCAGCGGCGGAATCGTCGTCGCGGTGGTGGTGGTGCTGTTCCGCCAGCTGCAGCTGTGGAGCTTCGACCCCGTCATGGCACGCTCCGTCGGCCTGCGGGTAGGCGCGCTGCACTACCTGTTCACCGCCCTGCTGTCCGCCACGATCGTCGCTTCCCTGCAGGCTGTCGGGCTGGTCCTGGTGGTGGCGATGCTGGTCACGCCGGGCGCCACCGCCTACCTGCTGACCCGTCGGCTGGCGACGATGATGGCCGCCGCCAGCGCGGTCGGGCTGCTGTCGGGCGTCGGCGGGCTGTACGCGTCCTACCACCTCGACGTCGCGTCCGGTCCCGCCATCGTCATCCTCGCCAGCGTCGTGTTCGCGCTGACCTTCGCCTTCGCGCCGCGCCGGGGGATCGTGTCGCAGGTACGTCGGCGGCGGGCCACCGGGCGACGGATCCTGGCCGAAGACCTGCTCAAGGCCCTGGTCAAGCACGACGGGGTTCCCGCTGCCGAGGCCGCGGCTCACCTGACCAGCGACCCTGCCGGCTTGCGCAGCGCCGTGCGGCGGCTCGCCTCGGCAGGCTGGGTCACCCGCGACGACGGCGTGCTGCACCTCACGGCGTCCGGCCGGCAGGAAGCGGTCCGGATGGTGCGCACGCACCGCCTGCTGGAGCGCTACCTGCATGACGCCGAAGGTCTGCCCATCGCCGACCTGCACCAGGCCGCCGACCGGCTGGAGCATCACGTGGACGCGGCGGCGCTGGAGGACATGGACCGCGCGCTGGGGCGGCCGACCGTCGATCCGCACGGCCACCCGATCCCGAGGGAGGCGGCCACGCTGTCGGCCATCGCCGGTTGCCCGCTGACGGCCTGCCCGCCTGGGCACAGCGGGCGCGTCGCCATGGTCGGCGACGACCGGGAGGACCTGCTCGCGGCCATGGTGCGCGCCGGCATCGTGCCGCAAGCCGAAGTCACGCTGCTCGAGCAGGCCGACGACCATGTCATCGGCGTCGTCGCTGGCCAGCGGGTGCGGTTGCCCGCCGAGCTCGCCGAGCGCGTCTTCGTCGTCGAGGTCCGCCCGGCTTCCCAGCAGGTGGCTCCCGCCGAGGAGGTCCGCCCCTGACACCGCACCGGCGTGACTCGAAGCCGCGAGTACCCGCCGTATACTCGGGGCCTCGAGGACCGCGCATCGAAAGGCTCGTCTGCCATGCCGTCCCACGAGGCCGAACTCCAGCAGCTGCGTAGCCAGCTGGGCTTTCTTGAAGAGGAGGCCGCGCTGCTGCGCCGGCGGCTGGATGACTCACCCAGCCGTGTTCGCGCCCTCGAGGAGCGCCTGCTGGAGGCCAGGGGGCAGTTGCAGGCCGCTGGCACGCAGAACGCCAAGCTGGCCGACACCCTACGCGACGCGCGCGAGCAGATCGTGGCGCTCAAGCAGCAGGTCGAGAAGCTGTCCGCGCCGCCCTCAGGCTTCGGGATCTTCCTGCAGGCCCTGGACGCCGAGGTCGTGGAGATCTTCGCCCAGGGCCGCAAGCTGCGCGTGCACGTCAGTCCTGAGGTCTCCGTCGACGAGCTGGTGCGCGGCCAGGAGGTCGTGCTCAACGAGGCGCTGAACGTCATCGAAGCTGCCCGCTTCGAGCTGGTCGGCGAGGTGATGACGGTCAAGGAGCGTCTCGACAACGAACGGCTGCTGGTCATCGGCCACACCGACGACGAGCAGGTCGTTCGCATCGCCGAGCCGCTGTGCCGCGAGCCGCTGTTGCGCGCGGGGGATTCGGTGCTGGTCGACATCCGCAGCAACTACGCGCTGGAGAAGCTGCCGCGTCCCGAGGTCGAGGAGCTGGTGCTCGAGGAGGTGCCCGACATCTCCTACAACGACATCGGCGGCCTGAGCGTGCAGATCGAAGCCATCCAGGACGCCGTTGAGCTGCCCTTCCTGCACGCCGACCTGTTCGTCGAGCACGAGCTGCGCCCACCCAAGGGCATCCTGCTGTACGGACCGCCCGGCTGCGGCAAGACGATGATCGCCAAGGCCGTCGCCAACAGCCTTGCCAAGCGGGTCGCCGAGAAGGAGGGACGCGCCGACGCGCGCAGCTACTTCCTCAACATCAAGGGTCCGGAGCTGCTCAACAAGTACGTCGGTGAGACCGAACGACAGATCCGCCTGATCTTCCAGCGGGCTCGGGAAAAGGTCGAGGAGGGCTTTCCCGTCATCGTCTTCTTCGACGAGATGGACTCGATCTTCCGCACCCGAGGCTCGGGCGTCTCGTCCGACGTCGAGACCACGATCGTGCCGCAGCTGCTCAGTGAAATCGACGGCGTGGAGACGCTCAAGGACGTCATCGTCATCGGGGCGTCCAACCGTGAGGACATGATCGACCCTGCGATCCTGCGCCCCGGCCGGCTGGACGTGAAGATCAAGATCGAGCGGCCCAACGAGGACGCGGCGCGTGAGATCTTCGCCGTCTACCTGCACGCCGGCCTGCCCCTGCACCCGGACCTGGTCAAAGAGCGCGGCGACGAGCACCTCGCCGTGGACTGGCTGATCAGCGAGACCTGCCGGCGGATGTACTCCGACGCCGCCGAGAACCGCTTCCTGGAGGTCACCTACGCCAACGGCGACAAGGAGCTGCTGTACTTCAAGGACTTCAACTCCGGGGCGATGATCGAAAACGTCGTCGCGCGGGCCAAGAAGATGGCGATCAAGCGCTACCTCGACGAAGGGCAGAAGGGCCTCAAGTCCGAGGACCTGTTCCACGCCATCCGCGACGAGTTCAAGGAGAACGAGGACCTGCCCAACACCACCAACCCCGACGACTGGGCGCGGATCTCGGGCAAGAAGGGCGAGCGCATCGTCTACGTGCGCACGCTCATCGGTGACGGCAGCGAGCCCGGCAAGTCCATCGAGAGCGTCAACACCGGCCAGTACCTGTAGGCCCGACGCCGCCTGAGCCGGGATCCCCGCATCGCGGCGGACTTAGTCACGGACTTAGTCTATACTGTCGGCCATGGTTGAGGTTGGAGTTCACGAGGCCAAGACGCACCTGTCACGGTTGTTGTCCCGCGTGGAGGCGGGGGAGGACGTCGTCATCAACCGCTCCGGGCGACCGGTTGCTCGGTTGGTGGCCGTGACCCAGCCACAACGGCGTCAGCTGGGCCGTGATGAGGGAGTGTTCGAGGTGCCTGAGGACTTCGATGCTCCACTGCCTGACGAGGTGCTCGCGGCGTTCGAGCGGTGAGGGTGCTGCTGGACACCCATGTCTGGCTGTGGCTGCAGGCGTCTCCACAGCGGCTGGATGCCAAGGCCCGTGAGCTCGTACAGGACACCCGAAATGAGTTGCTGCTGTCCGCTGCGAGCGCCTGGGAGATTGCGATCAAGTACGCGCTGGGAAGGCTGGCCTTGCCGGAGCCTCCGCCGAGCTACGTTCCTGACCGGATGGCCTCCAGCGGTGTCGGCGGCCTCGCCGTCGAGGCGGGGCACGCACTGCACGTGGCCACCTTGCCGGCACTCCACCGCGACCCATTCGACCGGCTGTTGGTGGCCCAGTCACAGCTGGAGTCCATCCCCATCATGACGGCTGACTCCGCAATCGCTCGCTACGACGTGGCGGTCGTCTCACCGAACTGAAGCGCCGAAGCCCGTGGTGAGCGCCCGACCGCACCGTCCGATCAGGCCCCTTTGGGCCCGGGCAGGGAGGAGCCACCTAGCCGCCGTCAACCAGGGAACCGCCGCGTGTACATGCACATGCGGAACCTGATCAACCCGATCCCGTCCGACGAGCCTGACCCGGCTGCCGCCAACGCCCTGCAGGAAGGCCTCGGCGGGCAGTTCGGCGAGATGCGCACCATGATGCAGTACCGTTCCAGGGCATCAATTACCGCGGCAAGCTCAAGCAGTACAAGGACTTGCTCCAGGCGGTGGGCCACCGAGGAGATCTCCCACGTCGAGCTGATCGCGACCACGATCAACCAGTTGCTCGATGGTGCACCGGGCTACGACGGTGATCCCCGCCCCGCTGGACACCGCCGCCGAGGGTGGCAAGACCCCGCTGGCAGGCGCCCTGTCCAGCGGTAACATCCCAGCACTTCCTGGTCGGGGCGCGAGGGGCGTTGCCGGTCGACGCGGCGGGCAACCCCTGGTCGGGCTCATGCGTCCATAACAGCGGCAACCTGCCGCTGGACCTGCTGTACAACCTCATGCTGGAGTCCACCGGCCGCCTGGCAGAAGTGCCGCATCTACGAGATGACGGACAACAAGACGGCCCGTTCCACCATCGCCTACCTGATCGTGCGCGATCAGGCCCACGAGAACGCCTTCGCCAAGGCGCTTGAGACACTGGGTGTGGACTGGGGCAAGCTGCTGCCAATCCCCAAGACCAACGCCGAGCGCTACCCCGAGGTGAAGCGGCTGCTCGACCTCGGGGCGCACAACCAGCAGTTCCACTGGCGCCTTGACGGCTCGGAGCTGGAGAGGATCTTTCAGGACCCGCCACCCGGCGACGGAGACCTGACCATCCCCGACTCGCCGCCCGACGGAGCGCCGATCCCCGACGCCCCCGAGCGCCCCGAGGAGTTCTCGCCCGGCATGACCCCCGAGCTGCTGGAGCTGGTGCAGCACACCGCCGAGATGGAACTCAAGGGCGACGGCGCCACGACGTAACGCCCGGCCGTCAAGACAGCAAGCCCTAGCCGCAACAGGTCCTCAGGGCGTCGCGGCGTCACTTCAGCAGCAACGTTGAGATGCGCCGCCCGGCTACCAGCAGACCCGCCGCAGCCATGGCTACGAGGAACGCGACGTGGCCGAGCATTGTGGCGTCGACTGACCCCAGCGTCAACGAGCGCAGCAGCGCCACGCCGTGGTACAGCGGCGACAGCTGCAGCAGTGGTCGGATCGCCGAGGGGTAGACGTCCAGCGGGAAGAACGTCGCCGAGAACAAGAACAGCGGCAGGACCACCATCTGCACGAGGTCGAAGTCCTGCCAGCTGCGCATGAAGGTGGTGGCCGCCATGCCGACCGCGCCGAAGGCGAAGCCGATCAGCACGGCAGCTGGCAGGGCCAGCAGCCCCATCGCCAGACCCGAGGGCAGCAGCCCGAGGGCGGCCACGACCACCAGGAAGCCGGCGGCGTACAGGGCACCGCGGGCCTGGCACCAGATGATCTCGCCGACGGCGATGTCGCGCGGACCCACCGGCGTGGCCAGGATCGCCTCGTAGACCTTGCCGTACTTGAGCTTGAAGAAGATGTTCATGGTCGACTCGTAGATCGCCCCGTTCATCGCCGACGCCGCCAGCAGACCAGGCGCGACGAAGGCGGCGTAGGTCACCGGCTGACCGCCCGGCCCGGTGACGTCGCCGACTAGCTGCCCGATCCCGACGCCGACACCGAACAGGTAGAACAGCGGCTCGAAGAAGCCGGAGAACACCACAAGCCAGACGCGCCGGTACACCAGCAGGTTGCGCTCGACCAGATAGCGGGCCCGGCCGCCGCCCGGCATCCACAGCGATCGCATGCGCACCGGCAGCGCGCTCATCGCACCAGCCTCGAGCGGAAGCTGCGCTCGGCGAGCACCGTGCCCACCGCGATCCACAACACCAGGTAGGCCACGTGGATGGCCGGGGAAAACGTCGCGGCTGTGCCCAACGCGGTCGCGCGGGTCAGCTCGACGCCGTGCCACAACGGCGTCGCGTAGGCCACCGGTTGCAGCCATCCCGGAAGTTGGCTGATGGGAAAGAACGTGCCCGAGAACAGAAAGAGCGGGACGATGCCGAAGCGGAACAGCGAGCTGAGGTGGTAGTCGTTGTCAAGGCGGGCCGCGAAGGCGGTGATGGGGGCACCGAAGGCAATCCCGGTCAAGGTGGCGGGCAGGATCGCCACGATCCCGCCGGGGAACCGCGCAACACCGAAGACGGCCATCACGACGACGAACGCCATGGTGGCCATCAACAACCGGACCACCACCCACGCCATGTGGCCGAAGGCGAGGTCACGAGCGCTCAGCGGTGTCGCCAGGGCCGCGTGATAGGTCTTCTGCCACTTGATCCCGGCCATCACCGCGAACGAGGAATCACCGGCGGCGGTCTGCATGGCGGTGGCCGCCAGCAGCCCCGGCGCCAGAAACTGCAGGTAGCTCAGCCCCTGCAGGCTGGCGGCCTGGCCACGGTCGACCAGGCTGCCCAGACCCATGCCCATGGCCAGCAGGAACAGCACGGGGTTGAGGAAGGTCGTGAAGGCGCTTGCCTTCCACGTCCGGCGGTAGACCCGAGCCTGGCTCTCAAAAAAGCGCAGTGCCGGCGCGGCCATGCGGCGCCTCAGTCCACCAGCGTGCGGCCGGTCAGCCGCAGGAAGACGTCTTCGAGCGTGCTGCGCCGGACGACCACGCTGACGGGCCGCAACCCCCGCTCCTGCACCTCGGCGGCGGTCTGGTCGGCATCGTCGGTGTACAGCAGCACCCGGTCGGGCAGCGGCTCCAGCCGCTTGACCAGCCCGTCGAGCTGTCGCACCGCCGCGTCGTGCTCGTCGGGCCGGAACCGCACCTCCAGCACCTCGCGGGTGGCGTAGGCGGCGATGAGCTCGCGCGGGGAGCCCTCGACCACGATCCTGGCCCGATCCATGATCACCAGCCGGTCACACAGCTGCTCGGCTTCCTCCATGTAGTGCGTGGTGATGATCAGCGTCACCCCGCGCTGCTTGAGCCGGTACAGCCGGTCCCACACCAGGTGGCGCGCCTGCGGGTCCAGGCCGGTGGTGGGTTCGTCGAGCAGCAGCAGCTCGGGCTGGTTGATCAGCGATCGCGCGATCGTCAACCGGCGCTTCATGCCGCCCGACAGCGGCTCGACGCGGCTGCGCCGGCGATCCGACAGCTGCACGAAGTCCAGCAGCTCGTCCATGCGACGCCGGATCTCCGCCCGCGGCAGGTCGAAGTAGCGCCCGTAGATCAGCAGGTTCTCCTCGACCGACAGCTCGCTGTCGAGCGTGTCCTCCTGCGGCACGACACCCAGCCGACCTCGGATGACGTCGCCCTGTTTGGCCGGGTCGAGGCCGAGGACGCGCAGCCAGCCGCCGCTGGGCGGGGAGACCACGCCGATCATGCGCATCGTCGAGCTCTTGCCTGCTCCGTTGGGGCCGAGGAAGCCGAAGGCCTCACCCGGGCGCACAGCGAAGTCGATCCCGTCCACCGCCGTGAAGTTGCCGAAGCGCTTCACCAGCCCTCGCGCCTCAACCACGGGGGCTGAACCCGACTGCTCGTCCATCAGCCGAAGGTAGCACCGGCCTGTGACACGCCGGCGGGAGGCATACGATCGCTGCAGGAGCCGGCCGACCCCGAGGACCCCGTGGCGATAGCGAAGTATCTGGGCACCGAGACCGAGTACGGCATCGCCGTCATCGGCCGGCCGGACTTCAATCCGGTCCTTGCCTCGTCGCTGGTCGTCAACGCCTACTCAGCCGACGGCCGCTCACGAGCCAAGTGGGACTACGAGGAAGAGAACCCGCTGCGTGACGCCCGCGGTTTCACGCAGACGGGAACCGCCGAGCCCGCGCCCGAGGACGACATCGGCCTCGCCAACTCCATTCTGACCAACGGCGCGCGCTTCTACGTCGACCACGCGCACCCGGAGTACTCCTCACCGGAGTGCTCCAACCCACGCGACGCGGTCATCTGGGACAAGGCCGGGGAGCGGATCCTGGAGGTGGCCGCCCGCCTGGCCAGTGACCTGGTCCCCGGCCCCGCAGGCGCCCCGCCGGGACGGATCCTGATCACCAAGAACAACACCGACGGCAAGGGCGTCGCCTACGGGATGCACGAGAACTACATCCTCGACCGCTCCTTGCCGTTCGGCGAGGTGGTACGCCACATCACCCCGTTCTTCGTGAGTCGTCAGGTGATGGTCGGGGCGGGGCGTATCGGCAATGAGTTCGGCCTCGCCGACGTGCCATACCAGGTGACGCAACGGGCGGACTTCTTCGAGGTCGAGGTCGGCCTCGAGACCACCCTCAAACGCCCCATCGTCAACACGCGCGACGAGCCGCACGCCGATCCCGAGCGGTTCCGCCGCCTGCACGTCATCGTCGGCGACGCCAACATGAGCGAGATCTGCACCTTCCTCAAGCTCGGGGCCACCGCGCTGGTGCTGATGATGATCGAGGACCGCTTCCTTCCCGACCCGCCGGTGCTGGCGACGCCGGTGAAGTCCTTGCACGCCGTCTCCCACGACCTGTCGTGCGCGGTGCCGGTGCGGCTGCGCGACGGGCGCACCGCCACCGCCGTGGAGATCCAATGGCACTACCTCGAGCAGGCCAAGAAGTACGCCGAGGAACGAGGGACACCGCCGTGGGCGAACGACGTGGTGACCTGGTGGGAGCGCGTGCTCACGTCGCTCGAGGACGACCCGATGTCGCTGGACGGGATCGTGGACTGGGTGACCAAGTACCGCCTGCTGTGCCGCTACGTCGACCGCGATGCACTGGCCTGGGACGACGACAAGCTCAAGTTGATCGACGTGCAGTACCACGACGTGCGGCGCGACAAGGGGCTGTACAACCGCCTGGCCGCCACCGGTCGCGTCGAGCGGCTCGTCGCCGAGTCCGAGGTGCAGCACGCGATGACCAACCCGCCGGACGACACCCGCGCCTACTTCCGGGGCCGCTGCCTGGACAAGTACCGCGACCAGGTTGCCGCGGCGGGATGGGACTCGATCATCTTCGACGTCGGCCGCGACACCCTCCAGCGCGTGCCGATGATGGACCCCGCGCGGGGTGGTCGGGAGCACACCGGTGCGTTGATCGACCGCTGCTCCACCGCCGCCGAGCTCCTCGAGGCCCTGCAGGCCTAGCCGTCGCGCTTTCAGTCTGCACGACACCAGGGTTGTGTGTCCTACCGCTTCGCTACATGAGGACAGGGTCTTGTGTCCTACCGCTTCGCTACATGAGGACAGGTGGGGGCGACGGCCCGCCTGCGACGTGAGAAGACGGCGGCAGCTGTGGCTACGCATCGTGTGCAACCTGCCGGGCGGGAAGGCACACAGTTGGCGACAAGGTGCGCCGATACACTGCAAGCAACGCCATGACAGGGGGAGGACACATGAGCGACGGTGGCCAAGTGCGCAAGCAGCGGTCCAAGCAGGACCAGGCCGAAAACGAGGAAACACCGCAGACCGCCGAGGCGGTTGACACCTCCGACGTGGACGAACTGCTCGACGAGATCGACGAGGTGCTGGAGGAGAACGCCGAGGAGTTCGTCAAGAACTACGTGCAGAAGGGCGGCGAGTAGCCCGGCCGCGGCGGCCAACCTCCACGACCAGGCGGGCGCAGCGGTGGCCCGGCTGCTGACCGTCGGGCACGGGACCCTGCAGCAGCCCGACCTCGCCCGACTGCTGCGCGGGGCTGGCGTGTCGCAGCTGGTCGACATCCGCCGCTACCCGGACAGCCGTCGGCACCCGCAGGTCGCCCGCGAGGCGTTGCAGGGTTGGTTGCCCGGCGCGGGCGTGCCTACCGCTGGGCCGAGGATCTCGGCGGCCGCCGCGGGGTGCCAGCCGCGTCGCCGGACAACGCCCTGCGCGACGCGAGCTTCCGCGG
>JALZLF010000033.1 GCA_030858865.1 Actinomycetota bacterium
CGCCGGCCGCGGGTGGTAGCCCGCGATCCCGCTACGCGGCGGGCGAAACCAGCCGCTCGGCCAACCCTACGAGTGCCTGCACGGCGGGGGCGTCCGGCGCGCTGTCCAGTGGTGCGACACCCCGTCGCTCGGCGTCGATGACCGCGCGGTCGTCGGGCACCGCGACGAGCGTGACGCCGGGGAACGCCGTCGCCACCATGTCGCGATCGTCGTCGTTGCGGACACGGTTGGCCACCACAATCAGACGAGTGACGGACTTCTCCCGCGCGAGTTCCACCGCGCGGGAGCCCACCTCGATGGACTTCGGCGTGGGCTCGACCACCACGACAACGACATCGACCGTTGCGTCGCCCAGACGCGTGAGCGTGCCGATGCCGGCCTCCAAGTCGGCGATCACGACGGCGTCGCCGAACTCCGCGGACCCGAGCAACTGCTCAGGTGACAAGCCGCATCAGGGTCACCCGGGCTCGGGGTTCTGGATGCGCGAGACGACCGCCAACCGCACCCCGTCGGGGGCGTCGGTCCCGAAGCGGTCGACGAGCTCATGCCAGGACGGCGCATGCTCCTGCGCTCCCTGGTCCAGCTGGTCGCGCATGACGACCAGCCGCTCGGTCTCGTCGTCACCCACGCCCAGCGAGATGCCGAGGTTGGGATTGGTGTCGCAGTCCAGCGCGACGACCGCGTGGCCTCGACGACCCAGGGTGCGGGCGATCGCCGCCGACGTGGTGGTCTTACCGGACCCGCCCTTTCCGACCACGGCGACCCTCATGCTGTCCGCTCCTTGCCGATGCGCTCGAGCAACGAGGCTACCGCCATGACGGCAGGGGAGTCAGATGCGGCGTCGATCGGCGGGCGACCGCGTCGCTCGGCGGCGGCGAGCTCGTAGTCCCAGGGGACCGCGGCGATGACCTCCAGGCCACTGCGACGCGCGACCAGGCCGACGTCATCGGGCTCGCGGACCTTGTTGGCCACCGCGACGACGGCCTCTGGTGGGCGTTTCGCCAGCGCCAGGCGCGCCAGGCGGCGCGCCGTCAGCAGCGACTTCGCGGTCGGCTCGACGACGACGAGGATGACCTTGGCGTAGCGACCCCAGCCGAAGAACGGTTGGCGAGTACCGCCGGGCAGGTCGCCCACGACGTGGTAGTCGTCGGCGGGCAGGCCGTCGATGATGGCGTGGAAGGCCGCTTGCGAGCGTGCGAGCTGGCCGGTGGAACCCCGCAGCTTGCCGAACTGCAGCACCCTGATCCCGTCCGGACCGGTCGCGGCGTAGCGGCGGATCGCCTCCGCGGCCGGCACGGCCAGCCGGTAGCGCGGCCTCTCGCCGTCGGCGTTCTCCACCACGGCCTCGTCGGGGATCGGTGTGTCCAGCGGCGGCACCCCCAGCGAGTACGCGAGTCCGGGCAACGGGTCGGAGTCGACCACCAGCACCGGCTCGCCGCGTGCGGCCAGCAGGCGCGCGAAGGTGCCGGCGATCACCGACTTGCCGGCGCCACCCTTGCCGACGAAGGCGACGCGTAGCCGTGAGGCGTCCATGGTTACCTCCTACCCGCGGTGGCCATACTCGTGACGGTGCCCATCAGCAACGTCACTCATGCCGCGTTCAGCCGCGGCGGACTGGAGTCGTCAATGTCCTCGGTGCAAGAGCGTCGGCAGACCTCGACCGCCACGTCCCCCCGAACGGACCTCCGCCCGGTGCCACTGTCGGTGCGGGCGCGGCGGGCGGTGCCCCTCCTCATTGGAGCCGCTGGCCTGCTGTTCCTGGTGCAGCCGATCGGCAGCCTCCCGCCGAAGGGTTGGATTCCCGTCTTCATCGGTCTGGCCTACCTCGGCGCCGCGGCGCTGTCGGGCCGCGCCGGGTCCCTGTGGGGACCGGGCATCATCATCGCCGGTTGGGGTCTGGCACCCATGGCGACGAACTACTACCCGGAGTTCCCGGGCCAGTTCTACCTGGTCCTCGGTACGGCGCTCCTGGTCGTGGCGCTGGTCGGTGACCGGCTGCGGATCAGCCGGATGAGCATCGCGCTTCCCGTGCTGTTCATCGGCGGCACGATGTACATCGCGCAGTTCGTCGGAGCTGATCGCTACCTGACCACCGTCTTGGCCGTACTGTTTGGGGGCTGGGCGCTGTGGGAGCTGCGTCCGCAGACCGAGGATGCTCGCTCGGTCAACGCCGGAACCGCCTGACCCCTCGGCAGCCGACGGTAGGGCCGCACCTCACCCCGATGTGCTGCCTCGGGTGAGGCCGGCAGCTGTCGCGACCAGCAGGAGAGCACCGCCGAGGTAGTAGACGGCAGTGATCCCGAGGCTGTCGGCCAGCAGTCCGCCCACAGCCAGGGAGACGAGTCGCCCGAGTTGCCAGATCGCGTCGAAGGTCGCGAACGTCCGCCCTCGGGTGTCGGTGGCCGCCTCGGTCTGCAGCAGCGAGTTGAACGTCACCATCCCCACCGATGTGCCGATGCCGTAGACCCCCAGTGCGCCGACGGTCACCGGAAAGGCCCGGGTGCTCGCCAGCACGAGGTCGACGACGCCGCGCAGCGCGAACGGCCGCGGCGGCCGAGGTCGGCGGGTTCACCGATCGCGACTGCGCCGTCGGGCCCTACAGCTTGCGATGTCTCGTCGGACGCGACGAGTAGCGCGGCTCGCCAGGCGGGGCTCGGCCGCGTCGCCCAGGTCTTCCGCGCAATCGGTAGGGTGCCGGCAGGGGGGAGACGGGCTCAGGAGGGCGGCATGGCAACCGTGCTCGACCGGCGTGCAACGCCACGGGGAGAGGTGGTCCTGCGCCGGGACGGGCCCGCGCTGGAGGTCATCGCCAACGGCGTGTTCCTGATGTCGACCGCCGGCGGGGGCACCTCCGAACGGCTGCTGGCCCGCGAAGCGCTGCGAGGGCGACGCGCTGGAGTGCACCTGCTGCTGGGCGGTCTGGGTGTCGGGTTCTCCCTGGTCGAGGCGCTGTGCCATCCCTGTGTCCGGCGCATCACCGTCGTCGAGGTCGAACAGGCGGTGATCGCCTGGCACCGGACCTACCTACGGCAGGTGACGGCCGCGGCTCTCGACGATCCACGGGTCGAGGTGGTGCACGCCGATCTCCTGGACTGGCTGGCCGGTTGCGGCCAGACCGTCGACGCCGCCTGCCTTGACATCGACAACGGCCCCGACTGGACGGTCGTGCCGAGCAACGCGCGACTGTACGACGACGCCGGCCTGCGGCTGATGGCAAGTGTGCTCGCCCCCGACGGGGCGGTGTCGGTGTGGAGCGCGGCCGCCGCTACGGCCTTCGAGCGGTGCCTGCGCCGCCATTTCGGCGTCGTGCGAACCCACACGGTCGCCGTGGAGCGCGGCCAGCCCGATCACGTCTACGTCGGTCGGTACCCCACGGCGCCACCCGACTAGTCCGTACGGGCAGTCCAGAGGGCCAAATGAGGCTATTCAGGAATGGCCTGCTTCGACCGATCTTGTACTCATATGCACGTACCTGGGGGGGCGATGACGGCTGTAGACGCCGCGAGTGTTGGGGTCACCCGCGCGCTGACGTCCCTGCCCCATCTGCGTGCGCTGCGATCGCGGATCGAGGCGGTGCTGGTCGCGCCGGCGGGGATCATGCCGGTCTTCCAGCCGATCGTGATGCTGGCCACGGGCAAGATCGTCGGCTACGAGGCGCTCGCGCGCTTCCCGCAGCTGCCGCTGCAGACGCCGGACCTGTGGTTCGCCCAGGCGCATGCCTGTGGCCTGGGAGAGCCGTTGGAGGCCAAAGCGGTGAGAGCCGCGCTGGCCGTGCCACGTCCGCCCGATCGCTACGTGTCGGTCAACCTCAGCCCTTCGGCCGTGACGTCGTTCGAGGTGCTCGAGGCGCTGCCCACCGACCTGCGGGGCGTCGTGGTGGAGATCACCGAGCAGCAGGCGGTCACCGACGAGCGGGCGCTGGAGGCGGCGCTGATCGCCTTGCGGGGGGCAGGGGCGCGCATCGCCATCGACGACACCGGTTCCGGGTACGCCGGTCTGCAGCGCATGATGCGCACCCGTTCGGACTTTCTGAAGATCGACCGCACCCTGATCGAGGGTGTGCACGGCGATGCTGTCAAAGTTGCGTTGATCGAGTCCTTGGTCAGCTTCGCCCGTCGCACCGGCACGGACGTGTGCGCCGAAGGGGTCGAGACTCTTGACGAGCTGACGATGCTGGCCGATCTGGACGTCGCCTACGCGCAGGGGTATGCATTGGCCCGGCCAGGGCCGCCGTGGGCGCAGATTCAGGTCGCGGCCGCGACCGCCTGTCTCGGCGCGAACTCGGCGGCCATGCAGTTCCGCCGCGAGCGGCGCGCGCCCATCGAAGACGCCGACCAGCACCTTGAAGACCTCGCCGGCGTACTGCCCGACATCACCTCGCTGGACGATCTGGCCTTGATGGCCGACGACCTGGCAACCATGCTCGGCGCGGACCACGTGCTGCTGTCGTCCTTCGACCAGCAGGCCGACACGCTGGAGTCCATCGACGTTGCGGCGTGGCGTTGCACCGGCGAGCGCTACCAGCTGGCCGACTACCCGGCGACGGCCGCGGCGTTCAGGCGCCGCGAGGCACTACAGGTGCTGTCCGACGACTCGGACGCCGACGCGGCCGAGACCGCCGTGCTGCGCGCTATGGGTTATCGCTCGATGCTGCTGGTGCCCATGCAGGCGCGGGGCCACCCCGTCGGCCTGCTGGAGTTCTACAGCCGCACCCGGCGGCTGTGGACACGAGCCGAGCTGCATCGCGCGCGGATCGTGGCGGGGCAGGTCAGCCTGGTGATCGCCGGGCTGGTGCCGCGCTCCTAGTCAATGGCGCCACCGCCTCGGGCTAGGCAATGCGCAGCCGTCGGCTACTTGCGCGCGGGCGGTTTGGCCGCTTCGGCACGACGTCGCAGATCGGCGACGCCTTCGGCATAGCTGGCGTAGCGCCACAGCGCGCTGCCGGAGACGAACACGTCCGCACCCGCGGCGGCGGCGCCCGCGACGGTATCGGGTCCGATGCCGCCGTCAACTTCCAGCTCGATGTCGTACCCGCTGGCGTCGATCATCGCACGAGCGGCGGCGATCTTGGGCTCCATCGACGTCAGGTACGCCTGGCCACCGAAGCCGGGGTCGACCGTCATGATCAACAGCAGGTCGACCAGGTCGAGCACGTGCTCGACGGCGCCGAGCCCAGTGGCGGGAGACAGGGCGATGCCGGTGCGTGCCCCCAGCTCGCGGATGGTCCCGTAGGTTCGGTGCGGCTGCCGCAGTGACTCCGGGTGGACGATGACCAGTTCACAGCCGGCCTTGACGTACGCCGGCAGCATGTGCTCGGGTCGATCACACATGAGGTGCGCCTCGAAGCCGCAGCTTGCGTGCGGCCGGCACGCCGCGATGACGTCGGGTCCGAAGGTCAGGTTGGGCACGAAGCGCCCGTCCATCACGTCCCACTGGATGCGATCGGCGCCGGCGGCCTCAAGCGCTGCGCAGTCCTCCCCGAGCCGGGCGAGATCGGCGGGCAGCACCGACGGGACGATCTTCATGCGCGCTTGCTCTCGCTGCGCACGGGCAGCCCAGCTTCGCCCGGCAGCTGCCCGGAGCCACATGGCAGCGCCAACGCGAACGACGCGCCGCCGCCATCCCACTCGTCAACCCACAACTGGCCCGCCTGCATGCGCGCCAGCTGCGCGGCGATGTACAGGCCCAGACCGCTTCCGGGCACGTTCGCGGCGGCGTCGCCGCGAACGCCGCGGAGGAAGATCGAGGTGCGTTGCTGCGGGTCGACGCCGGGTCCACGGTCCTCCACCCGCAGGACCACCCGGTCGCCGTCAGCGTACGCGCGAACCGTCACGGCGGAGCCCGGCGCGTAACGGCGGGCGTTGTCCAGCAGCGTCTGCACGATCTGCTGAGTGGAGTCGGCTCGGCCGAGCACCGTCAGCACGGCTGGGGTGTCGGCAACCACATCCGTACCGCGGGCCCGCTCAGTGACCAGCAGCGGCTCGAGCACCGCGGCGAGGCCGAACTCGTCAATCGCGGGATCGTCGGCTTGGTTGCTCACCAGTCGCTGCAGCCGCCGGATCTCGATACTGACAGCGGCCGACAGGGCGGTCCGCGTCTCGACGTCAAGGCGTTCGCGGTAGCGCTCCAGCGTCACCGTCGCTCCTTCGATGGCGGCCAGAGCGGAACGCGCCTCGTGCGCCCGCTCCTCGGCGGCGGCCGCGTCCACACGCATCCGCTCCTCGGTGGTGGCCGCTCGGTACTCAAAGCGGAACAGCGATCGAGAGGCAGCTTGGTAGGTCAGCAGCACCTCCCGAGTGGCACCGGACAACGCGATGGACAGCCCCAGCAACCGGATCAGCTCGCGTCCCAGCAGTCCGCCGACGACGGAACCCGGCGCGGCCACCCTGGTCATCTCACCCAGGGCCAGGGCGAGCAGCAGCAGGCCGCAGCCGGTGAACAGCCACCGCTGCCGGCGCCGCCCGATCCAGATGAAGGCCCCCGCTCCGGTCAGCCACAGCAGCGGCATTACCCCGAGGCCGCTCGTGGAGGTATATGGGCGGGCTCCCCCGCCTCTCACGCCGTCCACGAACGACGAGATTCCCGGCATGAACCCCATGACCGCCGCCGCCAGCGCGAGCGCCCCCGCAGCGGTCACGCACATCTGCAGGGGCGTGCGGCGGCTGTCGATGAGCGGTGCCCTGGCCGCCCCGGCCAGGAGCCCCGCGGTCACCAGCAGGCTGGCGGGACGCAACCAGCCCGCCAGCACGCTGACGACGTCGCCGGCCACGACCACGGGCAGCAGCTCGACCAATCCCAGGCGCACGAGTCCGAAGACTCCCAGAGCCGTCGACATCCACAGCGCGGCGGCGTCACCGGTCAGCCGCCAGCGGACCAGGCCCATGGCGCTGACCCCGAGGGCGAGCACCAGCGACGCCATCTGCAGCATGTCGGTCATCAGCCGCGCGTCGGCCCCTCGCCCCGGCGGCAGGGGCAGGACGATAGTCACCAGCAGGGCCACCGCGACCAGCACGGCGACCCTCCGGCCGACGTCGTGGCGCCCGGTCGAGGCGACCCCGGTAGCGATCCGCCGACGATCTTCCCCCCGATACACCGACGCCACCCGCCCCCTACCCATCGTCCCGCTCATCTTCCGGAAGTGTAAGAGGCGTGGGAAGACCAGCGAAAGGACCCGCAGGGACTAAATCGATCTAGTCCGAACGAATGATGGCGGTCCCTGTCGCTGTCACCGCAGCCGCTCCACGATCATCGCCATCCCCATCCCGCCGCCAACGCACATCGTTTCCAGCCCAATGGTCTTGTCGGCGCTGGCCAGGCCGTTGAGCAGGGTGTTCATGATCCTGGCCCCGGTCATCCCGAACGGGTGGCCGATCGCGATCGAGCCTCCGTTGACGTTGAGCTTGTCGACATCGACGCCGAGCTGCCGGGCAGAGGGGATCACCTGGGCAGCGAAGGCCTCGTTGATCTCCACCAGGTCAACGTCAGCGATGGTCATCTGTGCCCTGATTAGCGCCTGCCGGCTGGCCTTGACCGGGCCGAGTCCCATGATCTCCGGGTGCAGCGCGCTGACGCCGGTGGACACGATGCGCGCCAGTGGGGTGATGCCCAGCTCGCGCGCACGCGTGTCGCTGGCGACCACCACCGCGGCGGCGCCGTCGTTCAAGGGGCAGGCGTTGCCGGCGGTGACCCGCCCGTCTGGGCGGAACACCGGCTCCAGCCCCGCGAGCTTGTCCATCGAGGTGTCGGGGCGCGGGCCGTCGTCCCTGCTCACCACCGTGCCGTCGGGCAGCGTGACCGCGGTGATCTCGCGGTCGAAGAAGCCGTTGCGCTGCGAGGCCACCGCTCGGCTCTGCGACCGCAAGGCGAACGCGTCCATCTCCTCGCGGGTCACGCCCTCCAGCTGCGCCACGTTCTCGGCGGTCTGCCCCATGGCGATGTAGATGTCCGGCAGCCCTTCGGGCACAACCCAGCTGTCGTCGCCGCCCTTGGCGCGCTGCGCCGTGCGGGCACCGGCCTCGGCGAAGCGGGGGTTTATGGTGTCCGGCAGGCTGTCGGAGCTGCCCTTGACGAAGCGACTGACCATCTCGACGCCGGCCGCGACGAAGATGTCACCCTCGCCGGCCTTGACGGCGTGCGCCGCCATCCGGATCGTCTGCAGGGACGAGGCGCAATAGCGGGTGACGGTGGTCCCGGGGACGTCGGGCAACCCGGCCAGCACGCTGACGAGCCTGCCCATGTTGAAGCCCTGCTCGCCGCCCGG
Organism: Actinomycetota bacterium; assembly: GCA_030858865.1. Taxonomy (GTDB): domain Bacteria; phylum Actinomycetota; class Nitriliruptoria; order Euzebyales; family Egibacteraceae; genus JACCTL01. The sequence goes on from JALZLF010000033.1 coordinate 8,261, forward strand.
CAGGCCGCAGCCGAGCAGCACGTCCTCCACCTCGCCGGGGTCCACTTGCGGCACCTTGGCCAGTACCGCTCGCACCATCTCGGCGGCGAGGTCGTCGGGGCGGACATGGGCCAACGAGCCCTTGAACGCGCGTCCGACGGGGCTTCGCGTGGCGGCGACGATGACGGGCTCGGGCATTCCAGCTCCTTGTCGGCGGCCCGACGATATCGCAGCGGGCGAGGATGCCCGAGGGCGGGCTAGGCTTGCCCGCATGGGGGAGCTGCGGGTGCTGACGGCGCGTCCGTCCGTGCAGGCGCAGCTCATCAAGGGAGCGCTAGAGGCCGAAGGCATCGCCGTTCGCCTCGACCGGGACTCGCTTGGAGCGGTGTACGGACTGGACAGCGGCACCTTCGCCACCAGGGTCCTGGTGTCAGCAGCTGACGTGGAGCGGGCCCGCCGGCTCCTGGCCGAGCTGGAGTCCGCTGACTCGTGAATCGTCGACGCTCGTCGGCGGCGATTCTCGTGACCTCGGTGGTGGCGGTCGCGTCGCGACCGCCATGGGATGCTGACTCTTGATCGTGCCGACGGGTCGAGCCCGGAGGCCGACGGCAGGCGGGACCGGGAGGCCCGGTATCCTGACCACGAGCAGCGCAGCGGTAGGTCGTGCGCCGTTGCGACGGCAGGCAGCCATCGGAGACGCAGGCGTGGCAGCGCAGATCAGCGTGAAGGGTCCCGACGGGTCGAGCGCGGCCGTCGACGAGGGCGCCACCGGGCAGCAGGCGCTGCAGGCGCTGGGCGCGATCCGAGGACAAGTCCTGGCCGCCCGCATCGACGGGGAAGTCCGCGACCTCAGCGCGGCGGTTGCCGACGGCTCATGCGTCGAGCCGGTGGCTGCCGACTCCGACGACGGCCGGACGGTGCTGCGCCACTCCGTCGCCCACATCCTGGCCCAAGCGGTGACCGACCTGTTCCCGGACGCGAAGTTCGCCATCGGCCCGCCGATCTCCGACGGCTTCTACTACGACTTCGACGTCGCCGAGCCGTTCACGCCCGAAGACCTGGAGCGGATCAGCGACCGGATGCACGAGATCATCCGCGAAGCCCAGCCGTTCAGCCGCAGGGCGGTGTCGCGCGACGAGGCGCTGGAGCTGTTCGCCGACCAGCCGTACAAGGTCGAGATCATCCAGGGCGTCGCCGCCAACCCCGACGAGGCCGCCTCGCAGGGCGTGGCGGGTCCGGTCATCTCGGTGTACTCCAACGGCCGGCCCGACGGCTCCGCCTGGCCCGACCTGTGCCGGGGGCCGCACATCCCGACCACCAAGTGGGTGCCGAGCTTCACCCTGCAGCGCGTGGCCGGCGCGTACTGGCGCGGCGACGAACGCAACCGGCAGCTGCAGCGCATCTACGGCACGGCCTGGGAGTCGCGCAAGGCGCTGGCCGCCCACCTGGAGCGCCTCGAACAGGCCCGCCAGCGCGACCATCGCAAGCTCGGCCGCGAGCTGGATCTGCTGAGCTCGCCCGAGGAGCTGGGCCAGGGGCTGTTCTTGTTCCATCCCAACGGCGCTTGGGTCCGCCTGCAGATGGAGGACTACTCGCGCGCCGAGCACCTGCGGCGTGGCTACCAGCCGGTCTACACGCCGCACATCGGTCGCTCGCTGCTGTGGGAGACCTCGGGTCACCTGGACTTCTACGCCGACGGTATGTACCCGCCGATGGAGCTGGACGCCAGCGAATCCAAGCCGGGCGAACGCTACTACCCCAAGCCGATGAACTGCCCGTTCCACGTGCTGGTCTACCGGTCGCGGACCCGCTCCTACCGCGAGCTGCCGCTGCGGCTGACCGAGCTGGGCACCGTCTACCGCTACGAGCGCTCCGGCACGGTTCAGGGGATGCTGCGCGCCCGAGGGTTCACCCAGGACGACTCGCACATCTTCTGCACCCCCGAACAGGTCGTCGCCGAGGTCAGCGGCGTCATCGACTTCACGTTGGACCTGTACCGCGACTTCGGCTTCGTCGAGGGACCCTCGCGGGTGGCGCTGTCCACCCGCCCGGACAAAGCCACCACGGTCGGCACCGACGAGGGCTGGCAGCGTGCCGAGGTCGCCCTGCGCGAGGCCCTCGACCGTTCAGGGCTCGACTGGGTGGTCGACGAGGGGGAGGGCGCCTTCTACGGTCCCAAGATCGACTTTCAGATCACCGACGCGATCGGCCGCGCCTGGCAGCTGACGACCATCCAGGTCGACTTCAACTCCCCCGAGCGCTTCGACCTGGCCTACGCGGCTGACGACGGCACCCAGCACCGGCCGATCATGATCCACCGCGCCCTGTTCGGCTCCGTCGAGCGCTTCTTCGCGATCCTGGTGGAGCACTACGCGGGGGCGTTTCCAACCTGGCTGGCCCCGGTCCAGGCGGTGGTCGTCCCGATCGCCGACCGCCACGGCGACTACGGCCGCTCGGTTGTGGACCACCTGCGGCAGCGCGGCCTGCGCGTCGACCTCGACGACTCGCCGGACACGATGGGCGCCAAGATCCGCCGCCACCAGCTGGCCAAGGTGCCCTATCAGCTGATCGTCGGCGACACCGAGGCAGCGGCCGGCACCGTCGCCGTCCGCCCCCGGCGCGGCAACCAGCGCAAGGACGTCGCGCTGGTCGACTTCGCCGACGAGCTGGCCGCACAGGTGGCGCAGCGTGGACCCGCGGGGGACTCGGCCGCCACCGACCTGAAGCCCTGGCTCTGAGTTGGACGGCGAGCGGCTCGACACGCTGCAGCGGCTGTGGACCCCGTGGCGGATGAGCTACATCCAGGGCGACGCCGACGTCGACGCCCGCGACGTCCACGGCTGCCCGTTCTGTGACCTGCCGGGCCGAGGGCGCCAGGCCGACGCGGAGTCACTGATCCTGCATCGCGGCGATCACGCCTACGCGATCCTCAACGCCTACCCCTACAACCCCGGCCACCTGATGGCCGTGCCATACCGTCACGTCGCCGGCCTTGACGAGCTCGAGCCGGCCGAGCTGCACGAGCTGGCGCAGCTGTGCCAGCGTGCCGTGCGCGCCCTCAAGGCGTGCAGCGGCCCAGACGCGTTCAACCTCGGCATGAACCTTGGAGCCGTGGCCGGCGCCGGCATCGCCGAGCACCTGCACCAGCACGTGGTGCCTCGCTGGTCGGGCGACACCAACTTCATGCCGGTGGTGAGCCAAACTCGGGTGCTGCCCCAGCTGCTGGAGGAGACCTACGCCCGGCTCGCCCCAGCCTTCGCCGACGTCTGAGCGCAGCAGTGCCCTGTCTGGTGCGCTACCGCCTCCGGCTACGTGAGCGCTAAGTGGCCATCAACGCTTACGCGCGGACAGTGACCGACCGCATGGTGGTGCCGATCGCCCGAGGGCTGGTTCGCATCGGGGTCACCCCCAACTGGCTGACCTTCTTCGGGTTGGTGACCACGCTGCTCGGCGTGGTGGCGGTGCTGCGCTACGGGCGCGCCGGTGCCTTCGTGCTGGCGTTGGGCACCGCCACGGACGCCTTCGACGGCAGCGTCGCCCGGCTCCGCAGCAGCGCCAGCCGCTTCGGCGCCTTCTACGACAGCGTCACCGACCGTGTCAGCGACGCGGCGATCCTTGGAGCCGCCGTGTGGTTGGTGCGCGACGACCCGCTGCTGTTCGGTGTGGCCATGGTGGCGTTGGCCGGCGCGCAGCTCACCTCCTATGTCCGCGCGAAGGCGGAGTCGTTGGGCTGGACGGCCACCGTGGGGGTCATCGAACGCCCTGAGCGCATGGCGATCATCGTGCTCGGCATCGGTTTCGACCTGCTGGCACCAGCCCTGTGGCTGTTGGCCATCGGCTCGCTGGTGACGGTCGCGCAGCGCCTGCGCGCGGTGCTGTCGCAGGCTGATGCCACATGACGACCTACCGAGGCTCTGGCCATCCCGGGGCTGCGGTCGACCGCAACCCTGGCGCCGCGCAGCGGCTGCCGTCCGACCCCCGAGCCGAGGACTGGCGGCTGCGGCGGGTCGCGCTGGTATGGACCGCGCTGTGGGGGGTCGTCCGCCGACTTCCCGAACCGCTGGCCTATGCC
>JALZLF010000046.1 GCA_030858865.1 Actinomycetota bacterium
CAACGCTGGAAGGACCGGGCAGCCTGCGCCACCAGCATCCCCCGGCCGTCCAGCGCCCGCGCCCCGGCGGCGCGGGCGGCGGCGACGAATGGGGTGGCGGTCGCGGCGTACACCAGGTCCAAGGCCACCTGGTCGGCGGCCAAGTCCATGAAGCGCCGCGGCAGCGGTTCGCCACCGAGGCCCAGCGGGGTGGCGTTGACCACGAAGCGCGGGCGGCCGGCGGCGTCGGGGCCGATCAGCGTTGCACCGGCCACCGTGGCCAGTGCTGCGACCTCGGCGGCCGCTTCCCGCCGCCGGGCGACGACCTCCACGTTGGCCCGGCGCCGCCCGAACGCCACAGCCGCCGCCCTGGCCGCCCCGCCTGCGCCGAACAACAGCACCGGATCCCCGGACCGCAAGCCGATGGTGTCGAGGACGTCGCCCAGTCCAGAGGTGTCGGTGTTGTCGCCCATCAGCCGTCCGTCGCGGAACCACAAGGTGTTGACCGCACCGACCGCCTGCGCCTCGGGGGTCAGCTCGTCCACCAGATCCACAACCGTCCGCTTGTGCGGGACGGTGACGTTGGCGCCGAGGGCTCCCAGCGCGCGTAGGCCGGTCACTGCCGTGGCGAGCCGGTCTTCGGCCACATCGCAGGCAAGGTAGACCGCGTCGATGCCGGCGTCGGCGAAGGCCGCGGCGTGGATCTGGGGCGACACGCTGTGCCCCACCGGGTGTCCCAGGAGGCAGACCAGCCGCGTGGCGGCAGTTCGTGATGCCAACTGATGCGGTCCTTGGTCAGCCGCCCTGCGCGCGGGCCTTGTTCGCCAGGAACTCCTCGTAGGTGGCCGAGAAGGCATGCCGGCCGGTGTCGGGATCCACGACGACGTAGTACAGGAAGTCGGTGGTCGCCGGCTGGGCCGCGGCGGTGATCGCGGCCTCTCCCGCTCCCGAGATGGGCGTGGGAGGCAGCCCCTGTTGGCGGTAGGTGTTCCAGGGACTGTCAACCTCAAGGTCAGCGTTGAGCACCTGATCACGATGCTCGCCGAGCGCGTACAGCACGGTCGCGTCGATCTGCAGGGGCATGTCCTGCCGCAACCGGTTGTAGATGACCGAGGCGATCTTGGGTTGCTCGCGGCGCAGGCGTGCCTCCCGCTCGATCAGCGAGCCCATGACCAGCAGGTCGTAGTCGCTGACGCCGTCGGGGCCCTGGGCAGCGGCGACGACGTCTTGCGTGCGGGCGACGAGTGTGGCCACAACCTCCTGCGGTCGTTCGCTGCGCCGGAACTCGTAGGTATCGGGGAACAGCAGGCCTTCGAAGACCTCGGCACCTTCAGGCAGGTCGGCCGCAACCCATCGTGGCACAGCGACGCGTGGCAGGGCCCTGCGTAGCTGGCGCGCCGTGAAGGGACTGCGGTCGGCCTGGGCGATTCGCCGCAAGGTCTGGTCGACGGTGAGACCTTCGGGGATCGTGACCGTGAAGCTGGGAGCTTCCGCGGGCACCCGGGTCAGGACGGTCAGAATCTGGTCGTAGGACATGCCGGGGGTGAGTCGGTAGGTGCCCGACCGGATCCGTGCGGCGCGGTCGTCGAACCGCGCCCGCAGGTTGAACATGAACGTCCCGTCGAGCACACCCTTGCGGGCGAGCAGATCGGCGACACCGCTCGCGCTGACGCCTTGGGGAATGGCGACGCTGACCGCCTCCTGGGTGGAGCCGTCGGGCGGATCGCCCAGCAGCGCGTCGACCGCCGCGAGACTGCCGGCCAGCAGCAGGCCCAGCACGATCAGCACCACCAGGAACCGGCGCGTCGCTCTGGCCTTGGTCACGCCAGGCCGCCCTCGGTCGCGTTGGCAGTGGCGTCGAGCCACCCTTGCAGGATGATGGCGGCGGCGATGGGGTCGCGCTCCGTCCGGCGTTGTGCCCGGCGACGGCCGGCGGACAGCAGCACGCGCTCCGCCTGCACCGAGGTGAGCCGCTCGTCCCACAGGTGCACCTCGAGTCCCTGCCGCTGCATGGCGGTGGCAAGGTCACGAGCCATCGTCGTCGATGCCGTTTCCCGGCCCGAGAGGGCTTTGGGCAGGCCGACCACCACAGTGCGGCACGCGTGCTCGCGGGCCAGCACGGACAACCGGGTGGCCAGGTCGTCGCCCGCATCCAGGCTGGTCAGCGGGGTGGCGACGAGCCCTTCGGGATCGCTGAGCGCCACGCCTACCCGCACCGTGCCCACGTCCACTCCGAGCGCGCGCACTGCCGGTCAGACCCTCACGCGGCGAGCCGCTCGCGGGCGGTACGGCGTACAGCCTCAAGGGCGTCGGCGACGCGGCTGCCGTCCTTGCCGCCGGCCTGGGCGATGTCACCCTTGCCGCCCGCCCCGCCACCCACCACGGCGGCGCCGGGTTGCAGCAGGTCACGAGCGGTCAACCCGCGTCCGACGAGGTCGGCGGTGAGCGCGGCCACCAGCTGCGCCTTGCCGTCGGCCGAGGCCGCGCCCAGCACCACCGCGCCGCTGTCCATTCGGTTACGCAGCTCCAAGGCGAGCGTGCGCAGCCCGTCGCGGTCGGCGCCAGCGACCTGCTGGGCGATGATCCGGGCGCCGCCGACGTGCTCGGCGCCGTCCAACAGCGTCCCCGCGGACGCCAGCAGCGCGTCCTGTCGGGCCCTCGCCAGCTCCTTTTCCAGACCTCGCAGGCGTTGCACCAGCGCGCTCACCCGCTCGACGACCTCGTCGCTGCCGACCTTGAGCAAGCGGGCGACGGAGTCGGCGACCAGCCGCTCCTTGGACAGGAACTCGAAGGCATCCGGCCCGGTCACGGCCTCGATGCGGCGCACGTTGGCCGCGATCGAGCCTTCCGACAGGATCGTGAACAGCCCGACCTGGATGGTGTGGGCGACGTGGGTGCCGCCGCACAGCTCGGCTGAGAAGTTCCCGATGCGCACGACGCGGACACGCTCGCCGTACTTCTCGCCGAACAGGGCGGTGGCGCCCATCTGGCGGGCGTCTGACTGTGAGGTCTGAACCGTGTCGATGCGCGCATCGGCGACGACCCGGGCGTTGACGACGGTCTCCACCTGCGCGAGCTGGTCGGCCGAGACCGCCTCGAAGTGGGGGAAGTCGAAGCGGAAGCGCCCAGCGTCGATGGCCGAGCCGGCCTGGGCGGCGTGATCGCCGAGCACTTCCTTGACGGTGGCGTGCAGCAGATGGGTCGCGGTGTGCCCTCGGGTGATCGACGACCTGCGGGCCAGATCGATCGCAGCGTGAGCGTCCTGGCCAGGCTGCACCTCGCCCGCCTCGACGACGGCCCGGTGCACGGTCAGACCCTGCAGCGGCGCGGTGGTGTCGACCACGCGCAGGCGGCCGGTCTCGGTGGTGATCTCGCCGTGGTCGCCAAGCTGGCCGCCGCCCTCGGCATAGAACGGTGTGCGCGGCAGGACGACGTGGACCTCGTCGCCCTCTTCGGCCGAGCTGCTGAGCTCGGCAGCGGTCAGGATCGCCCCGAGACGCGTTTCGGCCGCTTCGTCGTCGTAGCCGATGAACTGTGTCGCGCCGACACGGTCGACCGCTTGACGCAGCACGTCGGGAGCCGGTCCGTCCCCGGCATGCCCGCGCCGGGCCGCGCCGCGAGCCCGCGAGCGCTGCGCCTCCATGTGCGCCGCGAAGGCGTCGCGATCCAGCTCAAGGCCCTCTTCCTGAGCGATCTCCAGCGTGAGGTCGACCGGGAAGCCGTAGGTGTCGTGCAGGGCGAAGGCCGTCTCCGCGGAGATGGACGTCTCGCCGAGGTCCTTGGCCCCCGCGATCGCCTCCGACAGCATGGCCATCCCGTTGCGCAGGGTCTTGGCGAAATGCTCCTCCTCGGCTGCCGTGACGCGCGTGATCAGGGCTCGTTGCTGCTCCAGCTCTGGCCACGCGTCGGCGAGGGTGTCCAGCACCACAGCGGCCATGCCGGCCATGATCGGCCGCGAGCAGCCGAGCAGCCGGGCGTGGCGCACCATGCGTCGCAGGAGCCGACGCAGCACGTAGCCGCGCCGCTCGTTGGATGGCAGCACACCGTCGGCGATGAGCATCGACGTGCTGCGGGCGTGGTCGGCCAGGACCCGGAGGCTGACGTCGCGGGTCGAGTCCACGCCGTAGTCGACGCCGGTCAGCTCGCTGGCCCGGTCCAGCATCGGCCGTACCACGTCGGTCTCGTAGATGTTCGGCACATCCTGCAGGAGCACCGCCATCCGCTCCATGCCCATGCCGGTGTCGACGTTGCGCTGCGGCAGCTCGCGAAGGACGTTGCCGTCGTCATCCTGCTCGTACTGCATGAAGACCAGGTTCCAGAACTCCATATAGCGCGACTCGTCGACCGCGGGGCCGCCCTCGGCGCCGTAGTCGGGGCCCCGGTCGTAGAACAGCTCGCTGGAAGGGCCGCACGGTCCGGCGGTCCCCGTCGACCAGAAGTTGTCGGTCTTGCCGCGGCGCACGATTCGAGCCGCCGGCAGGTCCGTCTCGGTCAACCACAGCTGCTCGGCCTCGTCGTCGTCGTCGTAGATGGTGGCCCACACCCGCTCGGGATCGAAACCGAAGCCCTGGATCGACAGCTCCCAGGCCAGCGGATCGCCTCTCGCTTGAAGTAGTCGCCGAAGCTGAAGTTGCCCAGCATCTCCAGGAAGGTGAGGTGGCGGGTCGTCTTGCCGATGTTGTCGATGTCGTCCTGCTTGCCGCTGATGCGCACGCACTTCTGGACACTGGCGGCGCGCGGGTGCTGGGGCGTCGCCTCACCACGGAAGAACGGCACGAACTGCACCATCCCGGCGACGGTCAGCAGCAGGCTGGGATCGTTGGGGATCAGCGACGAGGACGGCCACATCCGGTGATCGCGCTGCTGGAAGAAGTCGGCGAAGGTGCCGCGGATCTCGGCCGATGGCGGTCCGCTCATCAGCCGGCGTCCGGCGGTGGATGCACGCGGTAGACAGCCCGCAGCTCGGCTTCCTTGGTGGCGGCGGCGGCTCGTCCCTGGTCGATCGCAAGGCTGAGGCGGCTGCGCGTGCCTTCCGCCCGCGCCGCTGCCGCACTGGCGAGGGCCTCGGGCCGCAGCCTGCGCTGCGCGGCCTCGACCTTGCGCACGGCGTACACGCCGAGCGCGACACCGGCGCCCAGCCCGATCATCCCGAAGAACAGCCGCTTGAACATCAGTCCGAGACCTTGCGCGCGGCCTTGAGGGCCACGCCGGTGCCGGTGGTGAACGCGATCGCCTTGATCAGCGGGTTGGCCACGGCGCTGTGCACGACGTCGGCGATGTTCTCAGCCGTGCCCGAGATGCGCTGGACGCTGGCCACGACCGTGTCGAGGCGAGCCAGCTCGGTGTTCACGCCGGCCACCGTCTCATTGACACCACCGAGCAGCGGGACGGTTTGGTCGGTGATCCGCTCGACCGTGGCGGTCAGCTCGCGCACCGTGCCGATCAGCGTCAACAGCAGCGCCATCAGGCTGAGGGCGGCGGCACCGACGGAGACTGCGACGATGATGGCGGCAACGCCCAGCAGGCTCGCGTCGAACAGCAGGCCGGCCGCCACGAACGCGGCGGCCACCACGACCACGACCACGACGGCGACAAGCACCCCACGAGACCTCATGCAGCTCCCCTTCCGCATCGCCGGCAGATCGCCCCGTGCGGCACCGGATGAGGTCAGCCTAGCCGAGGCCGCGCCCCCGGCAGGCGGTCGCTTGGCGTCAGTCTCGCAGCGGCGCGGGTGGGCGCAGGCCGCAGGCGACGCTGACCGGCAACGACAGCTGGGGCTGGCCGGTCACCGTCAGCTCGTCGTCGAGGCTGCGTGCCACCGCGGGACGGCCGCGGCGCAGCAGAGCGGCGCCGCAGCGGTCCAGCGCCCAGACGGTGCCGACCCCGCGCCGCAGCCACCAGGCGGCGGACTGCTCGTCGTCGAAGGTTGCCACCAGCTCGGGCGGCGCATCCACGACCCCGTCGGCGGGAACAGGCCCGACCACCACACACACGTCCGGGCGTCGCGCCGAGTCTGGAGAGACCGCCACCCGCACCACCAGCTCGGTGGAGGACCAGCCACCGATCTTGGCAGCCCCGGGCGCCAGGGCCCGTGCCAGTCGGAACGCCCTGGTCGCCACCTGTGTCCGCGGGTCGTGCGTTCGCCGGAGCTCGCCACGGTCCAGCGTCCACCGTTGCGGAAGTGACAGGCGGGCGACCTCGGCGGCGGTTGTGAGCATGGCGGTCTCCTGGCGTGGCGAAGACCCGACGGTACGGGCGGCGCCATGGACCGCGGCCGGTTGGTGGGCAACGCCTGTGGAAACGCACTGTCTCGAGTTCTACACGCGGCGGATCAGCACCACCCACAGCGTGCGGCACAGGATCTGCAGATCCTGGATCGGTGACCAGTTCACCAGGTACTGCAGGTCATGGCCGAGCTTGTACTCCGGGTCGGTGTGATAGCGACCATGGATCTGCGCCAGACCGGTGATGCCGGGAGGGATCTCGTGGCGCCGCGAATAGCCGGGGATCAGCGCCTCGAACTGCGCGGTCAGCTCGGGTCGTTCCGGGCGGGGCCCGACCACCGACATCTGGCCGAGCAACACGTTCCACAGCTGCGGCAGCTCGTCCAGGCGGGTCGACCGCAGCCACTGGCAGCCGGGCACGACACGGGGATCGCCCCGCTTGGCCAGCACGGCGCCCAGCCCCTCCTCGGCGTCGGGCAGCATCGTACGGAACTTCAGCATGCGAAACGGCTTGCCCTCCTGGCCGACGCGCTCCTGCCAGAACAGCACCGGCCCGCCGGCGACGACGCGCACGTACGCCGCGGTGAACGCCATCAGCGCCAGCATCACCGGCGCCAGCACCACCATCCCCGACAGCTCCACGGCGCGCTTGAACCGCGCGCGCGACACCGGCAGCGTGTGCGTCCGCAACGCCACGAACGGCAGGCCGGCGATCTCGCGAACCCCGGCGAGTCCGAGCAGCGTGTCGCGGGGCGTGACGCGCTGCAGCACACCGACGCCTCGGCGTTCGAGGGTGTCCAACGGCTCGGGATAGACCTCGTCGAGCATGGCCGCCGACAGCAGCAGAACCTCGGTGGCCTCGACCTCGGTCACCAGCTCGAGCAGCGGCTGCGCGTTCTTGGCCTGGCCAACCACCACGGCTTGGCTCTGGTCGTCGTGGAGGTGACTTTCCGCCAGGTGGATGTCGTCGGGCGCGCCCACCAGCACAACCCGAGGCGGGCCCCCGCGCCGCCGTCGCAGCCAGCGCGCGAGGTAGCGGTTGCCGCTCACGCCCAACACCACCAGCGCCAACATGACCGGCAGGGTGGTCCTGGGCACGGGGTTGCGCGCCAGCAGGAACTGCACCAGGGCGACGATCAGCCACGCGCCGAACGACAGGCTGGCGACCTGGGGTAGCGCCGCCCGCTGGCCGAGGCGCAGCTCACGTTCGTACAGCCCGCCGAAGTAGTAGGTAGCCACGAACAGCACCGTGAACGCCGCGAAGCTCAAGGCGTAGTTCTGCAGGCGGTAGGTGGCGAACCCGTTGAAGAACAGGATGCGCACGGCCACGATCCCGGCCATGGCCCCGAACACCACCAGCAGGTCGGCGATCATGAGCAGGCGGAGGCCGCGCGCGTTCAAACGCGCCAACAACGACGTGACCCGCCGCGGCGGAGCTTGTCGGGCTGTCCGGGTGTCGAGCTGGCCTTGCACGGCGTGGCCTCCCTCCACGCAGAGTCTAACGAGGCGGCGCCGTTCCCCCGCTAGCCCGATCGGGCGGGTGGCGGCAGCAGCCGCAGGCCCAACGTCTCCAGCTGTGCGGCGTCCACCGGCGCGGGCGCGTCGGTCAACGGATCGCCTCCGGACTGGGTCTTGGGAAACGGGATGACGTCGCGCAACGACGAGCCACCGGCCATGAGCATGACCAACCGGTCCAAGCCCGGAGCGATGCCGGCGTGCGGCGGCGCGCCGTAGGAAAGGCCGCGCAGGAAGAAACCGAACCGCTCCTGGGCTTCCTCATCGCTGATGCCGAGTACCGCGAACACTCGCTCTTGGACGTCGCGGCGGTGGATCCGCACCGAACCGCTGGCGAGCTCGACCCCGTTGAGAACGATGTCGTAGGCCCGTCCGATCGCCGATTCGGGCGCGGCCTCCAGCTGCGCCAGCGAGGCCTCGTCGGGCATCACGAAGGGATGGTGGGACGCGTCCCAGCGCTTGCGCTCGGCGCTCCATTCGAACAGCGGCGGCTCGGTGACCCACAGGAAGTCCCAGCGATCGGTGTCCACCAGCCCGCGGTCGCGGCCCAGCTCCACGCGCAGGGCACCCAGCAGCTCCTGTGCATCGCGGGTAGGACCGGCCGCGAAGAACAGGGCGTCGGCGGGTCCAGCACCGGCGGTACGCAGCAGCTCGGTGGTCTCGTCGTCGCCCATGAACTTCGCCAGCGGGCTGCGCAGCGTGCCGCCCTCCTCCACGACCGCCCACGCCAGACCCTTGGCACCGCGCCCGCGGGCGAAGTCGACCCAGCCGTCGAACTCGCGCCGGGTGAGGTCCCCACCGCCGGGCAGGCACAGCGCCAGCACCGACCCACCGGCATCCAGCGCCGCGCGGAACACGCCGACTTCGGTGCCGGCGAACACCGCCCCGAGATCGATCAGCTCCAGGCCGAAGCGGGTGTCGGGCTTGTCAGTGCCGAAGCGCCGCAGCGCCTCGGCGAAGGTCAGCCGCGGGAACGGAAGGGCGATCTCGGTATCCAGGACCTCCAGCCACAGGGTGGCCATCAGCTCCTCGACGAGGGCGTAGATGTCCTCCTCGTCGACGAAGGAGGCCTCGAGGTCCAGCTGGGTGAACTCCGGCTGGCGGTCGGCGCGCAGGTCCTCGTCGCGGAAGCAGCGTGCGATCTGGTAGTAGCGCTCCAGCCCGGCGACCATGAACAGCTGTTTGAACAGCTGCGGTGACTGCGGCAGGGCGTAGAAGCTGCCCGGCTGCAGGCGGGACGGGACCAAGAAGTCGCGAGCCCCCTCGGGGGTGGAGCGCGTCAGCATCGGGGTCTCGACGTCCAGAAAGCCGTGGGACTCCATGACCCGGCGGATCACCGACGTGATGTGCGCGCGCATGCGGATGGCCCGCGCCACCGATGGCCGGCGCATGTCGAGGTAGCGGTAGGCCAGGCGCACGGCCTCGTCGGCCTCGACCCGGTCCTCGATCGGAAACGGTGGGGTGTCGGCCGCCGACAGGACCTGCAGCGCGCTCGCCGCGACCTCGACCTCTCCGGTGGCCAGCACGGGGTTGGCCATGCCCTGCGGACGGACGCGCACAGTCCCCTCGACGCTCACGACGTACTCGTGGCGGACGTCGTGTGCGGCGGCCAGCGCCGTCGAGGCGGACGGATCCGCGACCACCTGGACGATGCCGCTGGCGTCGCGCAGGTCCAGGAACGCGACCCCCCCGTGGTCCCGCCGGCGCGCGATCCAGCCGGCCAGGCGCACCTGCTCGCCGTCGTGGTCACCGCGCAGGGTGCCCGCGCCGTGGGTGCGGATCGAACCGAACGGCTTCATGGCAGTCGAGGCTAGCCGCGTTACCTCACCGCTGCGCGGCCGTGGCCTGTTCGGCCGGCGCGATCAGGTCGGTGTCCAGGTAGCACATGCCCATCCCTCACCGGGTTCGGCGGAGCAGATGAGCGGATGGCCGGTGTCGGCGAAGTGCGCCGAGGCGTGGCGGTTGGGCGACGAGTCGCAGCAGCCGACCTTGCCGCAGCTCACAGATCCGCAGGTGGACCCAGTCGTCCCGCGGCGCAGGCAGTCCTCGCACCCCCGGGCGCTAGGCAGCACCGGGCGGATCTCCGGCAGGTGGGGGCACCTGGTGTCGGTGGCCGGCACGAAGCCGACGACCCGCGTCACGTCGACCACGGTCCCTTGGGGGCCCTCTTGTCGCGGAGCGGTAGGAGACGAGACTGCCGCGTCGTGCAGTTCCTCCAGAACGGTCGCCGAAAGGTGGTGGCGGCTCGCCCGGTCACCGCTGACGACCTTGTGGATGCCGGCCGCGTGCAGGTACGCGACGTCGGGGTCCTCGCGGGTACGCACGACCACCGTGGCCTGCGGCGCGAGGGGTGTGGCGACCGCAGCGATCCGAGCCGCCGACTCGGCCTGGTCGTCGGCGATCACGATCATCCGCGCGTCGGCGACCCCGGCCTCCAACAGCACGTGCGACTTGGTCGAATCGCCGAGCACCACGTCGTGGCCGGCGGCCTCGGCCTCGGCGGCACCCTCCGGGTTGAGGGTGACGACCACGACGCCGACGCCGCGGGTGGCAAGGTCGGCGGCGACGTGCCGGGCGCCGTCGCCCCAGCCCGACACCAGCACATGGTCGTTGCGGGAGGTCTGTGCTGCGATCGGCGAGGTCGGCAGTGCCGCGGACCGGCGGCGCGGTCGAGTGGCCACCGACCTGTTCAACACCCGCCCGAGCGCGGCCAGCCCTGGCGTGAACGCCATCAGCAGCACGGTCGCGGCGATGAAGGCCTGCGCGCCGTCGGCGCCCTGGTCGGCGGGCGAGAGGCCGGCCGAGCGGCCGGCGCGCTCGAGCACGAAGGAGAACTCCCCGACCTGGGCCAGCAGCAGCGCCAGCGAGCCCGCCGTCGCCACGCTGGCCCCGACCGCCAGCGCCCCGAGCGCGGTGGTGGTCAGCTTCACCAGCAGGATCAGCCCGACCGCCGCCGCCACCAGACCGGGGCGCGAGACGATGAAGCCGACGTCGAGCAGCATGCCAACCGACAGGAAGAAGGTGGCCGAGAACAGGATCTGCAACGGTAGGACCTCGCCGAGGGCGTGGGCGCTGTGGCGGCTCTCCGACACGACGAGGCCCGCCAGGAACGCGCCGAGCGAGCCGTTCGAACAGGAAGGTCGTGCGCAGCTCGGCGACAACCCGGTCGAACCGCTCGGAGTTGGCGGTCACGACTTGGCCAGGTAGCGGTGCACGAGAGTGACCGCCATCGCGCCCTCGCCGACCGCCGAGGCCACGCGCTTGACCGACTCGTAGCGCACGTCGCCGGCGACGAACACGCCCGGCATGCTGGACTCCAGGTGGTACGGGTCGCGTCCAGCGGCCAGCCTCTCGGCCGCCGGCCGCCCACCAGCAGGTCGGGTCCCGTACACAGGTAGCCGCGTTCGTCGCGGACGAAGCTGTCGCCCAGCCAGTCGCCTCACGAACGAGCAGCGTGACGGACCTGGCGTGGCGGCCCGCCCCGCCGAGTTCGCGCCGCCCACGATGTAGACGTCCTGATCGCCGCAGCCGACGGCCTCGTGCGCGCCGGCACCGTGATACACACCGCGTCCCTTGAGCGCAGCGACACCAGGGGCGGCCAGCTGCCGGTAGCGAACGCCGGTGGCGACGATGACCGCGGTGGTCACGACCTTCCCGCCGTCGGCCAGCCGCACGACGCGAGACGTGCCCCTCGGCTCGACGCCGACCGCCTCGGTGGCGGCCAGCATCTCGACGGAGAACTTCCGCGCCTGATCGGTGGCCCGCCGCGCGAGATCGGCTCCCGAGATGCCGGCCGGGAAGCCGAGGTAGTTCTCGATCTTCGCGCTCTGCCCGGCTGCCCGCCGCTGGCGGTGCGGTCGATCAGCAGCGTCCGCAGGCCTTCCGACGCCCCGTAGACGGCGGCACCGAGGCCAGCGGGTCCGCCGCCGACGATGACGAGGTCGTAGAAGGGCAGTTCAGCGGTGACCGAAAGGCCGATGCGCTCGGCCAGCGCGCGGGTGGTTGGCCGGCGCAGCACGCTCCCGTCGGGGGTGACCACGACGGGCAGCTCGCTGGCGTCGACCTGTGCGGCGGACAGCAGGCGCTGCGCGTCCTCGCCTTCGGCGTCCAGCCACTCGAAGGGCACCCCGCTGCGCGCCAGAAAGTCCTTGGCCTGGTGGGACCGCGCCGACCAGCGATGTCCCACGATGCGCACACCGTCGAAGGTCGGGCGCTGCGCGGCGGCCCAGTCGTCGAGCAGATCGTCGAGCACCGGGTACAGGTGCTCCTCGGGCGGGTCCCACGGCTTGAGCAGTAGCGGTCGAGGTCAACGGTGTTGATCGCCTGGATCGCCGCCTCGGTGTCGGCGTAGGCCGTCAGCAGCACGCGCTTGGCCTCCGGAAAGGCGTCCATCGCCTGCTCGAGAAACTCCACCCCGCTCATGTCGGGCATCCGGTGGTCGGCGAGCAGGACCGCGGGACGGTCGCCGCGCAGGGCAAGCTCACGCAGGGCGGCGAGCGCTTCAGGCCCCGAGTCTGTTCGCAGCACTCGGTAGTCCCGCACGTAGCGGCGGCGCAGGTCACGGGCGACGGCGCGGGAGACGGCTGCGTCGTCGTCGATGACCACCAGCACCGGCTTGCTCACGCCGCCGGTGCCCCGCCGCTGCTGTCGCCGTCGGCCGGATCCGCCTTGCGGATGCCGAAGCGCGCCCGCTCCACGCCCATGCAGCGGTCCTCCACATAGGCGATGCCAGCCTCCTCGGCGATGCGCCTGGCCTCGGAGGAAACCAGCCCGAGCTGCAGCCACAAGGCCTTGGCTCCGGCGGCGACCGCCTGGCGGGCGATGTCGGGCGCCTCGGCTGCCGGGCGGAAGACCTGCACGATCTCGATCGGCGGTGGCGCGTCGGCCAGCGTCGCAACCGCGGGCACACCGAGAATCTCCGCCGCCGTCGGGTGCACCGGTTGGATGCTGAAGCCGGCGGCCTGCAGCGCTGCCGGCACGGAGTGAGCCGCCTTGTTGGGGTCGGTGGACAGCCCGACCACGGCGATGCGTGCGTAGTCGCTGAGGATCCGTTCGGTGATCTCGCTCATGTCACCCACTTGGGACCCCTGCCGCCGGCCGGAAAATAGCACCGCTTCCAACGCCTGACAGACAGGGCACCGCGACCGCCTCCGGCTCCTCGAGCGCACCATCGCCACGGCTGTTCCGCCGTGGCAGGCTGCCGCCATGCCGACCGTGCTGGCGCTGCTGCGCTGCAGCCATCCGGGTCCGACCGTGGCGGTGACGATGTTCGCGTCGGCGCTGGCGTTGGGCGCCGGCAGCGGCGCGGGGGTGCTGCGCGTGGGGGCGGCGGTGTTGGCCGGACAGCTGTCGGTTGGCTGGCTGAACGATTTCCTGGACGCCGATCGCGACCGGGTGGCAGGGCGGGTGGACAAGCCCATCGCGGCCGGCG
>JALZLF010000069.1 GCA_030858865.1 Actinomycetota bacterium
GGGATCGCGCGGCCGATGGCGCCGGCCAGCACCACGATGGTGACCACGAAGGGCAGCACCTGGAGGAACTGGCTGGGCACCGGGAAGCCGCCAACCTCGACCGACAGCAGCTGGATCCGGCTGCCCAACGCCTCGGAGAAACCGAACAGCATCGCGCCGCCGAACGCGCCCCACGGGCGCCACTTGCCGAAGATCAGCGCGGCCAAGGCGATGAAGCCCTTGCCGTTGGTCATCATGTTGTCGAAGCTGCCGGTCGTCTCCAGCGAGAACCACGCGCCCGCCAGACCGGCGATCACCCCTCCGAGGATCACCGCCTGGTAGCGCGTGCGGATCACGTCGATGCCGAGGGTCTCCGCCGCGTGCGGGTTCTCCCCCACCGCGCGGACCCGCAGTCCCCAGGCGGTGCGGAACAGCGTGATCTGGGTGAGCACGAAGATCAGGAACATCGACAAGAAGATCGGCTTGCCGCTGAACAGCTGCTCGCCGATCACGGGCAGCGACGACAGGCCGGGCAAATCGATCTCGGGCAGCGTGGCGGCCGAGCGGACGCCACTGGGCAGGATGACCTGGCGGCGCACGAAGCTGGTGATGCCGATCGCCAGCAGGTTGATCGCCACGCCGGACACGATCTGGTCGGTGCGGAAGGTGACCGACAGCGCGGCGTGCACGGCCGCCATCAAGCCTCCCACCACGGCGGCGGCGGCGACCGCCACGTACAGCCAGGGACCTTCTTGCCCGGCACCTGCGACGGCGTAGACCATGAACCCGATGCCGGCCCCGGTCAGCATCATGCCTTCGATGCCGATGTTGACCACGCCCGACCGTTCGCACCACAGCCCTGCCAGCGCGCCAAGGGCGATCGGCGTGCCGAGCCGCAACGACTCAGTGACCAGCGGCAGCAGGTTGGTTTCACCACGGTCGGACAGCGCCATGGCGCAGATCAGCAGCAACGGGGCGGACAGCGCCGCCGCCACCACTAAGAACACCGCCGCGTAGCGCTTCGTCCAGCGCTCCGCCAGCGCCAGCGCCGCCGCGACCAGGAAGATCACGGCGATGCCGAGGACGGCGTTGGGCGGGTCGACCGGGAACTCGGGTGCCCCGTCGCCGAGCCCGATGGCGAAGGTCACGTCATCGCCGGGCAGCACGCCGGCCACCCGCAGCAGCCACAGCCCGAACAGCCCGAACACCACGCCGAGGGTCTGCAACCTCGACAGGCGGGTCAGCCCACGCTGGCGTGAGACGGCCCGCTCGACGTCGGGGTCTCTGCGGTGCGCAGCCAGCTGGCGGTCGGCGGGAGGCTGGGTCTCGGTGGCCACCTACACCCCCCAACCCTTGGCGAAGACCCCGCCTGTGGTGACATCGTCGCGGTCGCGAGGCGCACGGATGCGGAACAGGTACCGCACGATCGCGTCGGCGGCGACGAAGACGATGATCAGCCCTTGCACGATGCGCACCAGGTCGCCGGAGACACCTGCCTGCAGCTGCATGTTCGGCGCGCCGACCAGCAGCGCCGCCCACAGGATCGCCGCGGGGATCACCGCGAACGGGTTGGCCCTGGCCAGCAGCGCGATGGCGATCGAGTCGAAGCCGATGTTGCTGAAGCTGCCTGCCGTGATGGCGCCGGAACCTCCCGCCAGCGCCGTCGAGCCCGCGACGCCGGCCAGCGCTCCGGAGGCCGCCATCACGGCAATGATCGTGCGCTGCACGCTCATGCCGGCGTAGCGCGCGGCGTGGGGGCTGGCCCCGACCGTGCGGATCTCGAAGCCGAAGGTGGTGCGCTGCAGGACGAACCAGACCAGGGCGCACAGGCCGAGGGCGACCACGAACCCCAGATCCAGCGCGGTGCCGCCCAACGACGGCAGGCGGGCGGCGTCGGCGATCGGGGTGGTGATGGCCTGCGACGCCTCCGGGTTGCGCAGCAGCGGCGGCTGGGTTGACGAGATCAGCCACTCGGCCATCCGCACCGCGATGTTGTTCAACATGATGGTGACGATGACCTCGTGCGCCCCCGTACGCGCTTTCAGCGCGCCAGGCACGGCGCCGTAGACCAGACCGCCCAGCACGCCGGCGAGCAGCACCACGGGGATGGCGAGCACGCCAGGCAGGCCCGCTACCGCGGCGCTCGCACCGACCCAGGCGCCGACCACGGCGCCGACCAGCAGCTGGCCCTCGGCGCCGATGTTGAACAGTCCGGCCTTGAAGCCGAAAGCCACGGCGAGCGCCGCGATGATGTAGGGCGTTGAGCGCGCCAGCGTCGTGGCCACGGCCTGCGGTGACCCGAAGGCCCCGCTGAGCAGCGCGGAGTAGGCCACGATCGGGTTGCGCCCGGCGGCGAGGATGACCAGGCTGCCCACCAGGGTGGCGGCCAGGACGGCGTAGACCGGCACCAGCAGGGGGGCCAGCCGGAAGTAGCCCTCTACGGCATCGCGCAGCTGGTAACCACCCCCGCCGTCCGAAGCCGGCTCGCGGCTCACGCGACGTCCTGGCGTTGCCCGCCTCGCGCGCCAGCCATCAGCAGGCCTAGCTCGTCGCGGGTGGCGTCGGCACGGTCCATCACCGCGACGAGCCGGCCGCGGTACAGAACCCCGATCCGGTCCGACAGCGACAGGATCTCGTCGAGCTCGGCGGACACCAGCAGCACCGCGGCGCCGGCGTCGCGGCGGGCAACGATCTGGGAGTGGATGAACTCGATCGAGCCGACATCCAGGCCGCGGGTCGGCTGGGAGACCAGCAGCAGGCGCAGGTCCTCCGACAGCTCGCGGGCCACCACCACCTTCTGCTGGTTGCCACCCGACAGCGATCCGCATGCGGTGTCCACCGACGGGGTGCGGATGTCATAGGCACGCACCTGCTCGCGGGCGTGGGTGGCGATGGCGTCGCGCTGCATCACGCCACGAGCGGAGAACGGCTGGCGCTGGTAGCGGTTGAGCACCAGGTTGTCGGTGATCGGGAACATGGCGACCAGCCCGTGCTTGCCGCGATCCTCGGGCACGTGACCGACCCCGAGAGCCTCCACCCGGCGCGGCGACAGCCCCGCGGTGTCGGCCCCACCGATGGCGACGCTGCCGCTGACCGGAGCGCGCATGCCGGCGATGGCCTCGACGAGCTCACGCTGCCCGTTGCCCTCGACACCGGCGATGCCGAAGATCTCACCGCTGCGGGCGACCAGGTCGACGCCGTCGACGGTCACCGCGCCGCGGTCGTCGGCGACCACCAGGCCGGCGGTCACCAGCACCGGACGGCCCGGCCTCGCCTCCTGTTTATCAACCTCGAAGGAGACGTCGCGGCCGACCATCATCGAGGCGAGCGAGACCTCGGTGGCCGTCCTGGGATCGGCGTTGCCCACGACCCGTCCGCCGCGCAGGACCGTCACCGAGTCGGCGACGGCCAGCACCTCCTTGAGCTTGTGGGTGATGAAGACCACCGACTTGCCCTGGGACACGAGGCTGCGCACGACCTCGAAGAACTCGGTGACCTCACCGGGGGTCAGCACGGCGGTCGGCTCGTCGAGGATGAGGATGTCGGCGTTGCGGTACAGCGCCTTGATCAGCTCAACGCGTTGCTGCGCTCCCACCGACAGGTCCGCGACGACGGCGTCGGGGTCGATGACGAGGCCGTAGCGGCGCGACAGCTCGGCGACGTCGCGCTTTGCGGTGGCCAGGTCCAAGAACGGCCCCGAGCGCGGCTCCTGGCCCAGCACGACGTTCTCCGCGACGGTCAGCACCGGCACCAGCTGGAAGTGCTGGTGGACCATCCCGATGCCCACGGCGATGGCGTCGGCCGAGGAGGTGAACCGCACGGGTTCGCCGCGGACCCGCAGCTGCCCCGCGTCGGGTTGGTACAGCCCGTACACCATATTCATCAGCGTCGACTTACCAGCGCCGTTCTCCCCCAGCAGGCAGAGGATCTCCCCGGCGTGCAGCATCAGGTCGACGTCGGCGTTGGCCAGCACGCCGGGAAAGCGCTTGGTGATGCCGCGCGCCTCCAGGACGACCGGCGCGCCGTCTGCCTGGCTCACTGGCCGTCGCTACTTGGGCTCGCCGGTGATCGGGTCGATGCCGGTGTCGATGCTGCCGTCCGCCAGCCCCTGGCGGATCTCCTCCATACGGGCGGCAACATCCTCTGGGATGTCGGCGTCGTGGAAGGGCGCGTAGGTGATGCCGTCGTTGGACGCCTCCAGCGTGTAGATCCCCGGCTCGAAATCGTCCTGGATCGCCTCGGCGATCTTGGTGAACACGCCGAGGTCCACGCGCTTGATGGCCGAGGTCGCCAGGAACTCCGAGCCGCGGGCGTCGCCCCCGTCGAAGGTGGTGAAGTACTCGTCCTGGTCCACCCCGATGGCCCACTGGCCGTCCTCGGCGGCAGCCTGGATGCCACCGGAGCCGGTCTGGCCGCCGGCGCCGAAGATCACGTCAGCGCCCTCGCCGAGCATCTGCTCGGCGTCCGAGCGCCCCTTGGCCGGGTCGGTGAACGACTCGTTGTAGACCGACAGGACGTCGACGTCGGGGTTCTCGGCCGTAGCGCCGGCCTCGTAACCGTTGACCAGGCGCACCACCGGCGGCACCGACTCCAGGCCGCCGATGACGCCGACGACGTTGGACTCGGTCAGCAGCCCCGCCATGGCGCCGGCCAGGTAGCCACCCTGGTCCTCGCGGAACAGCACGCCCGAGTAGTTGTCGCCGTAGTCCTCCTGGAACTGGTCGACGCCGATGAAGTTGACGTCGGGGTTGTCGCCCGCGAACTTCTTGGTGCCGTCGGCCAGCAGGAAGCCGACCGACACGACCACGTCAGGCTCGTCGGACAGGATCGTGTCGAGGTTGTTCTCGTAGTCGGCCTGGTTCTGCGTCTCGATGAAGTTCGTCTCGATGCCGAAGCAGTCCTCGGCCGCCTGCATGCCTTCGAAGGCGTACTGGTTGAAGGTCCCGTCGTCGACGCTGCCGATGTCGGTGACCAGGCCGACGCTGAAGTCATCGGGCGCTTCGACGT
>JALZLF010000057.1 GCA_030858865.1 Actinomycetota bacterium
GTCCTGGCCCGGACGCCGGCCGGATGTCGCGCCAACGGCGTTCGCGCGGGTCCCACGCGGCACCGTCGGCGCGGACCCGGTTGCGGCCGGCCAGCGCGTTGCCGCCCCAGAACACGACCTCGCCGCCGGTCCACACCGCGGTGTGGTCCTCGCGTGCCGGCAGGGGGCTGGGCGGCAATGCCTGCCAGCCGGCTCCCAGCGGGCCTGCAGCGAACTGGTCCTGTGCCCTGGCGCTGTCGCTGCTTGAGGACGGGGGTCGCGGGCGTGTGGCGTCGCCGGTTTCGACGCGCAGATCACGGGCCGGCGCGTCGCGGGAACCCACGGCCAGGGCCACCGCCGACGCGACGCCGACCGCCACCACCGCCGCGATCAGCAGGGCGGGAACCCAGCGCGGCCGCCGGCTGTCGACGCCTTCCCACCCGGGCTGCATGTCCCCAGTGTTCCGGTTGGCTTGAGCCCGTGCCGCGACAGCCTCGCTACACTGCCTGCAATCTTCCCCCTTGCCGGCAGGGTGCGACCGCATGGCCGAACAACCCCGATCCGGGGCCCGCGACGAATGCGGTGTCTTCGCCGTCTACGCCCGAGGCGAGACCGTCGCCAAGCTGTGCTTCTACGGGCTGTACGCCCTGCAGCACCGCGGTCAGGAGTCGGCGGGCATCGCCGTGTCCGACGGCGCCAACATCCTTGTCGGCAAGGAGATGGGCCTGGTCAGCCAGGTCTTCACCGAGGCACGGCTGGCGGGCATGGACGGCCACCTCGGCATCGGCCACGTGCGCTACTCGACCACTGGCGCTTCAACCTGGGACAACGCCCAACCCGCCTTCAAAGTCACCCCGTCGGGGGCCGGGCTGGCCCTGGCGCACAACGGCAACCTGGTCAACACCGCCGACCTCGCACGGCGGATCGGTCCGGCCGCCGACAAGTGCACCACCGACTCGGAGATACTCGCCGAATTGTTGGCGAGCAACATTGACGTGTCCCTCGACGAAGCGTTGGTCCGCACCTGCCAGGCGGTGCGCGGGGCGTTCTCGCTGGTGGTCATGGACCAGTCCACGATCTACGCCGCCCGCGACCCGCACGGCGTGCGACCGCTGGTCGTCGGGCGCTTGCCCCGTGGCGGCTTCGTGATCGCGTCGGAGACGGCGGCGCTGGACATCGTCGGCGCGCATCTGGTCCGCGACGTCGAACCCGGCGAGATCGTCGCGGTGGACGAGCGCGGCCTGCGCAGCCGCCGCTTCGCCGAACCGACCCCGTCGCTGTGCCTGTTCGAGTACGTCTACGTCGCCAGGCCGGACCATCGCTTCGCCGAGACCACCGTGTACGCGGCGCGCCGGCGAATGGGGGCCAGCTTGGCGCTCGAGGCGCCGGCCGACGCCGACCTGGTCATCCCGGTGCCTGACTCCGGCACCGCGGCGGCGGGCGGGTACGCCGAGGCCAGCCGCATCCCCTATGCCGAAGGGCTGGTCAAGAACCGCTACGTGGGGCGCACCTTCATCCAGCCGTCGCCGTCGCTGCGAGAGCTCGGTATCCGCCTGAAGCTCAACCCGCTGCGCGACGTGATCGCGGGGCAGCGGCTGGTCGTGGTCGACGACTCGATCGTGCGGGGCAACACGTCACGGCAGCTGGTGGCGATATTGCGCGAAGCCGGTGCGGCGCAGGTGCATCTGCGCATCACCTCGCCGCCGATCCGCAACCCGTGCTTCTACGGCATCGACATGGCCACCCGCGCCGAGCTGGTCGGCTCGGACCTGACCATCGACGAGATCCGGGATTTCGTCGGCGCCGACTCGCTGGCCTACCTGTCGCTGGACGCCCTGGTCGCCACCACAAGACGCCCGGCCGGCAGCCTGTGCCGGGCCTGCTTCGACGGGCACTACCCCATCCCGGTGCCCGGCGAGCAGGTGGAGTCCGGCAAGGACGTCCTGACCGAGCTGCGGCGATGACCGACGACGAAGGCCTGACCTACGCCGCCGCCGGGGTCGACCGCGAGGCGGCGGCAGAGGCGGTCCGTCGCATCGCCCCCCACGCCCGGCGCACCGCCCGCGAGGAGGTGCTGGACAGCATCGGAGGGTTCGCGGGGCTGTTCGCCGTGCCATCCGGGCGGCGCCTGAAACAGCCGGTGCTGGTCAGTGCCACCGACGGTGTGGGGACCAAGCTCGAGCTGGCGCGACAGCTCGGCCGCCATGACACCGTCGGTCTGGACCTCGTCGCCATGGTGGTCGACGACCTCGCCGTCGTCGGTGCCGAGCCGTTGTTCTTCCTCGACTACCTGGCGGTGGGCCGGCTGGACCCCGAGCACGTCGAGCAGATCGTGTCCGGCATCGCCGACGGGTGCCAGCAGGCCGGGTGCGCGTTGCTCGGTGGGGAGACGGCCGAGCATCCCGGAGTGCTGCCGGCCGACGGCTACGACCTGGCCGGCTTCGGTGTCGGCATCGTCGAGCGCGACCACATCCTGGGACCCCGGCGGATCCAGGCCGGCGATTCCGTCGTGGCGATGGCCTCCACCGGCCTGCACAGCAACGGCTATTCCCTGGCGCGGCGGATCGTGGCGGGTCTGGACCTCGACGACGACCACGGGCTGCGCGTGCAGTCGCTGGGGGAGGCGCTGCTGCGCCCGACGCGTATCTACGCCGTCGACTGCATCGCGCTGACCACGCGAACCGAGGTCCACGCCTTCTGCCACGTCACCGGCGGCGGCATACCCGGCAACCTGCCCCGGGTCTTACCTGAGGGCCTCGGGGCGGTGATCGACACGACGACGTTCACCCCACCGATGGTCTTTTCCGTCCTGCAGCGCCAAGGCGGGGTATCCGACGCCGAGATGTGGCGCACTTTCAACATGGGCGCCGGGATGCTCGCGATCGTGGCCGACGGCCGTGAGGCGGTCGAGCAGCTGCGCGCGCTGGACGTGGACGCCTGGGCCTGCGGCGCTGTCGACACGTCAGGCTCGGTCCGGCTCATCGGCGTGCCCTGACGCTGAACCGGGTGGCTCGGCAGCGAGGTCAGGGCAGCCAGAAGCGGCGCAGGCGTCCCACCGAGCCCAAGCGTTGCTCGGCGACCAGCTCGGCGGCGGCGGCGGTGCTGATGCCGCGCTGCTCGGCGAGGGCGAACACCTGCAGCAGCCGGGGTCCGATCCGCTCGGCTCGCGCCCGCACACGCTCGGGTGAGTAGCCGTCGCGGTGCAGCTCGTCGGCCACCTGGATCAGGCCGCCGGCGTTGAGAACGTAGTCCGGGGCGTACAGGATCCCGGCGTCGGCCAGGGAGCCAGCGTGGCGTGTCTCCAGCAGCTGATTGTTGGCCGCTCCGGCGACGACGCGGCACTGCAGCTCCGGCAAGGTGGCGTCATTGATCCCGCCACCAAGGGCGTTGGGGCTGAACACGTCGGCGTCGACCGCGTGGATCTTGTCGTTGGCCACCACCTCGGCGCTCAGGTGCTCGGCGCACCAGGCGGTGGCCTCGTCGTCGACGTCGGCCACGCTCAGCCGGGCGCCGTCGTCGTGCAGATGCACCGCCAGTCTGCGCCCGACCTTGCCGACGCCCTGGACGGCGACGTGGCGGTCGCTGAGGTCGCTGCCTCCCCATACGTGCTCGGCGCAGGCCTTGATCCCGATGTAGGTGCCGTACGCCGTCGGCACGCTGGAGTCACCCGAGCCTCCCTCGACGACGTCGGAACCTGCCGCCCAGCGGGTCTCGCGGCGCACCACCGCGAGGTCGGCGGGATAGGTCCCGACGTCGCAGGCGGTGACGTAGCGCCCGCCCAGGCTCGCTACCATCCGGCCGTACGCGCGCAGCAGGGCTTCGGTCTTGTCCGTGGCGGGGTCGCCGATGATGACCGCCTTGCCGCCGCCGAGGTCCAGACCGGCGCACGCCGCCTTGTAGGTCATCGCCTTGGCCAGCCGCAGCACGTCGACCAGCGCGTCGTCCTCACTGGCATACGGATAGAAGCGGGTACCCCCCAACGCGGGGCCCAGGGCCGTGGAGTGCACCGCGATGATGCAGCGCAACCCGCTGTCCGGATCGGCGCCGTAGACGACCTGCTCGTGGCCGTCCAGCAGCCGGAAGGGTCCCTCCATGGCAGCGGCTCCTTTGCATTGCCCTGGTGGCGGAAGGGCGCGGCAGCGCGGAAATCGCCGGGCCACGCGGCCGGCGCATCGTAGCGGCAAGGCTGCGGAATCACGTACCGTCACTAACCATGCGGAGGGTAGTATATTGGGGCTACCGTAAAGATCCCCCGATCGGGGGGTTTCGCCTCCCCCGGTTAGTGTCTACCTTAGGGGAGAAGCAACCGCTATGACCGCTTCAGATGAGGCGGAGGCGCTGACAGGAGGACGCACCATATGACCGCGACCGCAACGGCGAGGGAGAACGACAAGGGCGACGAGCTGCTGACGCCGTCGGAGGTGGCCAAGCTGTTCCGGGTCGACCCCAAGACGGTCACCCGCTGGGCCAAGTCTGGCAAGCTGTCGTCGATTCGCACGCTGGGGGGCCACCGCCGCTATCGGGCCGCAGAGGTGCGGATGCTCCTGGAGGGTCAGCGCTCGGCCGGACCCGAGTAGCGCGGACCCAGCGTTGTTGCGCCACCGCCACGGCCGACACCCGCCGGCTCAGGTGCCCGAGTCCGGGCCGGCCCCGGAGTCGAGGCCCGGCCAGCGGGTTGATTCACCCGCACGGGCGGCCACCAGCGAGAAGGTCAGCGGCAGCAGGCCACGCAACGACTCGTCGAGGTTGGGAAACTCCTGCCAGTAGCCCTCGGCGTGCTCGCCCAGATGGCGGACCTGCAGGCCGGCGCCGGCCAGGGCCGAGAAGATGTCGGCGAAGTTCCACAGCCGCTCGTGCTTCTCGGCCACGTCAGCCTCGTCGATCCCGAGATCGCCGATGTACTCGTCGGGCCAGCCCGTGGAAGCCTCGGCGTGGTTGAAGTAGCCGATCCCGAGGAACGCGTAGCCGGCGGCGTCCGGGTCCAACAGGAACGTCAACGGATGCCCGTCGAACAGGTGCAGGATCCCGCCGGGGGCCAGCAGGCGCTCCACCACCGCCGCCCACCCCCGCAGGTCGTGCAGCCAGTTCAGCGCCCCCGGCCCGTGTAGACCAAGTCGGCGGACCCGTCGAGCTCCTTGGGGGTGTCCAAGACGTCGCAGCGATACCAGGTGGCCGGCGCGTCCAGCGCGGCAGCGGTCGCACGGGCGTTGTCGATGTGGGCATCGGCGATGTCGACGCCAACCACCCGGCCGACCCCTTCGTTGACCAGCGACAGCGTGTCCTGACCGGACGCACACTGCAGGTGCACGGCGCTGCGGCACCAGGAGCCCAAGTCCCCTAGGTTGGCGCGCTCGACGGGGTGGACGTTGGACCCGCCGTCGCGCAGGAAGGTCACGCGCTCGGCGTTGGCATCGCGGTACCAGGCCGCTCCCTGGTTCCACGCCGCCCGGTTGGCGGCATGCCGCCTGCGCACCTCGGCGGGGTCTTCCGCCGGGGGCTTGATCGTGAGGTCATCGAGGTCCATGCCGATATCCTGGCATCGCTCATGAGGCGCCTCCGGCGCTGGTCGACAGAAAGGACCTTTCGATGCCGACCGACAAGGACCTTCCCGGCACCCTGCGGCGTTCGCCGAAGAAGGCGCAGAAGACCTACGCCAAGACCTTGGAGTCGGCCGAGGAGCAGTACGGCGAAGGCGAGCGGGCCAGCCGCACCGCCTTCTCGTCGCTGAAGCACTCCTACGAAAAGGTCGGTGACCACTGGGAGCCGAAGGACGAGAAGGGCCCGTCCGACGAGCGAGCGAAGAACCCGAGGGCGCGCGAGAACAAGGGCCGCACGGCCGGAGGCGTCGATGTCGAGGGCCACAGCAAGGCGGAGCTGTACGAGCGGGCCGCCAAGCTCGGCGTGAAGGGTCGCTCCAAGATGTCCAAGACCGAGCTCGGCCAGGCCATCGCGCGCAAGCAGGACTAGCAACCCGCACGTGCGGTGACCCTCGCCTGGGTATCTGTCTGGTTTGGTAGGTTTCGCGTCCGGCCCCACGGGCTCGGATTCAGCCCGCCGCCCCTTCGGTCGAGGATCGCCACATGCATGCACGACAAATGGCGCGCCGGGCCGTGCTCGTGTTGCTGTTGGCGGCGCTGCCCGCCGCCGGGATGCTGCCGGCGGTCGCGGACCAGGCACCTGACCGCTGCGCGAACGTGGCGACGTCGCGCAGCCTCGGCACCTGGCACCGGCGCGCCCTTGACCACCGCGGCGACGTCGACTGGTTGCGGTTCGACGTGCCCCAGCCGACCTGGGCCCTGATCACGCTCGGCGATCTGCCGGCCGACTATCGCCTTGGGGTCTACGCCGCCGACTGCCGCACTCGGCTGGCCGTCTCCAACGTCGCCGGCCGTCGCTACGAACAGGTCTACCGGCGTCTTCCGGCGGGGCGGCTCAACGTCAAGGTCAGCGGCGTTCGCGGCGCGCACAGCGACACCCGCTACGCGGTCGGCGTGTCCGCCCTCGCGCCGGGACTGCACCTGCGGTCGATCCGTGGCAGCGTGAGCGGTGGACGGTTGCGCGCAACCGGCGAGATGCTCAACAACACCTCGCGGCCATGGACGTCGCTGCGGGCGACGCTCGAGCTGCGCTCTCCAGACGGCGCGGTCCGCCGGGTGGCGCGCGCCCTGCCGCTGGGCAGTGTGGGGCCGCGTCAACGCGCTCCCGTCGTCGTGGACGAGGAGGTGCCAGCGTCGGTGCGCGGCTTCCGCCTGACCCGTGTGCGAGCCCAGCGTGCCGGCTGGGGCACCCGGCCGCTGCCGGAGACCGACCGGCGCGTCCGGGTTGCAGCCGCCGGAAACCGGGTGGTCACCACCACCTTCTCCAACTCGACTCGCACCACGCTGGCGGTCACCAGGGCATCCGCGACGATGTACGGCCGCCGAGGCCAGGTGCTGGACGCCGAGTGGTCACATGCCGGGGCTCTGGGCCTGGACGCGGGGGCGTCGAGGTCGCTGCGGCTGGGGCTGCGGGCGATGCCGGCCGTGGATCACGTGGCGGTCGCCGCCGAGGGGGAGCGCAGCGCGGTGATCGCCCACCGCGGCCACTCGGCGGGGGCGCCGGAGAACACCCTGGCGGCCATCCGCCGTGCCGTCACCGCCAACGCGCCGTGGATCGAGATCGACGTGCAGGTCGCCAGGAACGGCACACCGGTGCTGTTGCACGACCTGTCGTTGGAGCGCACCACCGACGTCGCCGCCGTGTACCCCGACCGCGCCCGCAACGACGGCGGGCTGGCTTTTCCCGTCGCCGACTTCTCGGTCGCCGAGCTGGCCGAGCTGGATGCCGGCGCATGGTTCGACACGGCATTCGCCGGCGAACGGCTGCCGACGCTCGCCGAGGCGCTGCACACGACCGGCGGTCGCACCGGGCTGATGCTGGAGCTGAAGCGCCCGGCCGCCAACGACGGCCTTGAGGACGCCGTCGCCGCTGTCCTGGAGTCGACGCCGCCATGGTCTGACCCCCGCGTGCGTGCCCGGCGGGTCCTGATGCTGTCGTTCGATGTTGATGCGTTGCGCAGCTACCGCGCCCGCGACCCGGTCCCTGGGCTCGGGCTGATCTACCGCAAGGGGGAGGCACCCGCCAGCTTCGCCGAGCTTGACGCCGACGTCGCCGCCGCCGGTCTGCGGGCAATCGTGCTCCACGCCTCGGACGCCGTCGAGCGGCCGGGCTTGATCGCGGGCGCGCACCGTCGCGGCCTGCGGGTGCACATGTTCACCGTCGACGACGCGGCCACGCTGACGGCAGTGCTGAACGCGGGCGTCGACGGCGTCACCAGCAACCGTCCTGACCTTGCCCGCGACGTGCAGCGCCGCTGGCAGATTGCCGGATAGCACCCGCTGGACCCGCTCACGCTGTCGGAGGAGCGACCTCGGCCAGCGCTGACCGGTCGAGCCGGGGCCGCGCCGCCAGCTGCAGCCGGCCTGCGGCATCCTGGCGCACGGGCACCGGGTCGGGCTCAGTGCCGCGGAGCGCCGGCGTCGCTGTCGGCCGCGACGTCGACCTCGACAGAGACGTCGAGGTCAGGCGCGGACTCGGCCAGGGCGTACTCGGCGGTCTGGGCCACCGTCATCGTCCGCCCCTTGGCCCATTCAGCCTCGAAGATCGCGGCAGGGATGGCCGCTCGGGCGTCAGCCACGTAGCGGTCGTATGCCTCCTGCTCGGGTGGCGGCCGGACCGCGCCGATGGCCGAGCGCAATCCTTCGGCGGCGCCGAACAACCGTGCGGCACGCCGGTGATGGCTCAGACCGGACAGGGCGGCCGCCAGCGCCTCGAGGCAGTCGGCCAGATCCCAGGTGTTGGCCAGCGCGTGGAAGCGGTTGGTGGCGTCGCGCAGCAGGACGGCCGCGCGCTGCCGGTCCCCCTCGTCCAGCGCGACACCACCCTGGTTCATCATGAGCCGGGCGATGCCCTCCTCGTCACCGACGCCGCGCAGCACGGTCAGCGCACGGTCGAGGTGGTCCCACGCTCGCGGATAGTCACCGCGCTGCTGGGCGAGCACGCCGAGGTTGTTGAGCAGGTCTGCGATCGCGGGACGGTCGTCGCCCCGCTCGCGGATCGCGAGGGCACGCTCGAAATAGCGCCGCGCGCCCTCCTCGTCACCCTGGTCGTAGCGCTGGAGCCCGATGTGCTTGAGCGCGGCGGCCACGCCGGCCTCGTTGCCCAGCTCCTCCTCGACTTCCAGCGCCTCGCGCGCCAACGTCTCGGCGAACCACCAGTCGCCACGGGCGCGGCTGAGCATCGCCGAACCGTTGAGCAGTGCCGCTCGCAGCGGGGTGCGCTGGCCGACCGAAAGCGACACCGCGCGGTCCAGCCAGCGCCTGCCCTCGCTGAAGTGGCACCGTACGACCCAGAAGTCGGCCAGCGCCCGGCACATCCGCAGCTCGCAGTCGACCTCCACCGTCTGGTCGGCCCATTGCAGGGCCGCGCGCAGGTTGGCGTGCTCGCTGTCGAGCCGGTCCAGCCAGTCGGTCTCCTGCGGCCCCCTGCGCTCGGCGTTGGCTTCCTCGGCCAGGGCAAGGAAGTAGCCGGCGTGCGCCCGCGCGGTGGCGTCCTGCTCACCACTGGCGGCCAGGCGCTCCAGCGCGTACTCGCGGATGGTCTCCAGCATCGCGAAGCGCGGCTCCCCGTCGACGGGCATCGAGCGGATGAGGCTCTTGCCCAGCAGCGAGTCAAGGCCGTCGAGCGCGTCGAAGCCGAGCGGTCCGGCGGCGTTCCCCACCGCTTCGGCGGCGTCGATCACCCAGCCGCCGGCGAACACCGCAAGGCGGCGGAACAACGCCTGCTCGTCCGCGTCGAGCAGCTCATGGCCCCATTCGATGGTGGCGCGCAACGTTCGCTGCCGCTCGGGAAGGTCACGGGCCCCGCCCGTGAGCAGCGCAAGGCGGTTGGTCAGCCTCGACAGCAGCGCCTCCGGGGACATCAGGCGGGTGCGGGCAGCGGCCAGCTCGATGGCCAGCGGCAGGCCTTCCAGACGACGGCAGATGGCGGCCACCGTGGCCGCGTTGGCCGGGGTCACCGAGAACGCGGGGTTGGTGGCCTGCGCCCGCTCGATGAACAGGCGCACGGCCGCGCTGCGCTCGATGTCGTCGGATGTGCTGGCACCGGTTGCGGGCGGCAGGGCCAGCGGCGGCACGCCGAACTCGTACTCGCCGCGCACCCGCAGCACCACCCGGCTGGTGAGCAGCACCTTCACGTGCGGAGCGGCCGACAGCAGGTCGGCGACCAGCGGGCCGGCCGAGGCCACCAGCTCGAAGCCGTCGAGCACCAGCAGGGTGCGCTGGTCGTGCAGGTACCCCTTGAGGCTCTCGAAGGGTGTCACGCCCGCGCTCTCACGCACCCCCAGCGAGTGCGCGATCGTCGGGGCCACCAGGGCGGCGTCGCGGATGGACGCGAAGGAGATCAGCACCGCACCATCGGCGAACTTGTCCTGCAGCTCGGCGGCGACCTGAACGGCCAGCCGCGTCTTGCCGATGCCGCCCGGCCCCGTCAGCGTGACCATCCGGATTTCCTCGCGGTACAGCAGCTCGATGACCGCGGCGACCTCGCTGTGACGCCCAACCAGCGGCGTGGCGTTGCTCGGCAGGGCGTTGAGGGTGCGCAGCGGGCCGAAGTCGGAGGGCAGGGCGGGGTGGACGAGTTGCAGCAGATGCTCGGGCCGGGGCAGGTCCTTCAGACGGTGGCTACCGAGGTCGCGAAGGCCGACGCCGGCCGGCAGCGCGTCGCGGACCAGCTCGGCGGTACCCAGGGACAGCACCACCTGCCCGCCGTGGGCCACCGGCAGGATCTGGGCGATGCGGCCGACGGCCTGGCCGACGTAGTCGCCCTCGCGCACGTGGGCCAGCCCGGTGTGCAGTGCCATCCGGACACGGATCGGCTCGGCGTTGCCCCAGTCCTGTGACGCCAGTCCCAGCTGGGCGTCCATGGCGGCTGCTACCGCCGCCGGCACACTGTCGAAGGCGCAGCAGAAGGCATCACCGACGGTCCGAAAGACCACACCGGCATGTTGCGCCACGACAGTGCGCATCACTTCGTCGTGGCGCTGCAGCGCAACGGACATCGCCTGCGGCCGTTCCTCCCACCGCCGGGTGCTGCCTTCGATGTGGTGAACAGGAACGTGACGGTGCCAGCTGGTAGCTCCGCCAACCGTCGCCTTTCCGGTTCGTGACCTCGGTGATGGCGGTCGCTTCGCGACCGCCATGGGATGCTGAGTTGGTTAGCCTACGACGCCGGGCATACCGCGGCTCACGCCGTCTCCGCGCCGCCATCGGCTGCGTCCGACATGCTCAGCAGGCGGTAGCGCACGGCGACCGACGGCCGCCCGGAGCAGCTGAGCAGCCGAGGGGGGCCTTGCCGGTCAGCCTTGACGAGGGCGGTGAAGCGCCGGGCCTGTCGCGTCTCGAAGCGGACACGGGCGGTGTCGGGCTCGACCTCCTCCCGTCCGACCAGGACAAGGTCGTCCACAGCGAGCAAGCCCGTGTGGCGTCGCACGTAGTAGTCGGCGGCCTGCACGAGAAACGGATGGCAGGAGCGACCGCGGAGGTGATCCAGGTCGAGCAGGCCCCGCTGGTAGGCCTCGACGATCCCAGGCCCTGAAGCGGGAGCCACCCGGCCGTAGTACACGCCGTGCGGCAGGCAGACGAGGTTGCCGGCGAAGCGGTCGCCGCCGAAGTGCGTCGACTCCCACACGTGTTCGGGATGCGTGCCGGCGAGCACGCGAGCCAGCGGACGGCCGAACTCCGCGCAGCAAGCGTCGTGGCGACCGTTGGTGCACACCAGCAGCACCGGGCCGTCGACCGGCGCCCCGCCGACGCTACGGTGCACGGCAAGGGGGGTGAAGTCGACGTCGAGCAGGTCGGCAACGTCGGGCACCGACAACCGCTCGACCCAGCAGCCGTCGGTGGTGGTCGACGCCACCAGGCAGGTACGCCGCTCGGGGACGTAGCGGCCGTAGCGGCGGATCAGCAACAGCCGCGCGCCGACGTCGCCTGCGCGCCGGCGCAACCCGAGCGCGACCTCGCGGCGAAGGTTGCTGTCAACGGGCGCGTCGCGGCCCCACGGCCCGGGTTGCTCGACCAGGATCCAACGCCGCACCGTCGAGGCGGTGCCCAGCAACGGCTCGAGGAGGGATTGCGAGTCTCGCGCACAGCTGAAGCGGTCGGTCACTGCGCGACCATCAACAGCCCCTCGCGCACCAATCGGCGGACCAGCACGGTGCGACTGCCGTCGTCCAGCAGGCCGGCGAGGTCGCTGACCGCAAAGTCGCGGTGTTCGGCGACGAAGGTCATCGCCGGTCCCAACGAGGCCGGCATGCGCAGTCGCCGGTCGCCGAGCTGGGCGGTGAGCCGACCGTGGATCGAGCTCAGGTGGAGCGTGGCGCCGGGACGGCGGACCACGTCGGTGGCATCGCAGATCTCCTCGGCGGTCAGCAGCTGGCGCAGCTGGCCGGACAGCTGCGGGGCTCGACCCGCCCAGAAGCGGTCGGCGGCGGCGGTCGCCACGGCCTCGGCGTCCAGGGCGGTGATACGACCGACGAGGTCGTCGAGCTTGGCCGCCACCGCTGGCGCGAGGGCCTTGGCATCGTTGGCGTAGCCGACGGGCAGCACCTCGTCGAGACCGGCCTCCTCGCTCACCTGTGTCAAGACGCGGCGCAGCGCCTCCGCCCATGTGGCGCTGCGGACCCCGATGGTGATGTGCACCGACCCCGCGTCCACGGTGCGGGCGGCATGCGGGGTTCCGCGCGGCATGTACAACGCATCACCGGACTGCAGCTGCAGGTCCAGCGAGGCGGTGGCCGGCGGATGCTGCTCGTCGATGCCCGGCTCGTAGGCGACCCACTGCTTGCGGCCGTAGGTCTGCAGCGCGAAGACGTCGTGGCCGTCGGAGTGCACGCGCAGTCCCGACGAGACGGGCGGGGTGACGTAGGCGTTGGCCTGCACCGGCTGGGTCAACGTCGCTTCCAGATCGCGGCAGAAGCCGGTCAAGGGCGCCCAGTAGCGATGCAGGCCTTGCAACACGATCGTGGCGCCGTCGTCGAAGGCGGCGTGCACCTTGCCGACGTCGATCAGGTCGGCAACCGGCCGTGAGCCGATCCGTGCCGGACGGGTGTACGTCGCCTGGGCGAGCGGCTGGCCGGCCTTGACCAGGCGGAAGGCGGGCGCGCGCAGCGCCATCGTGGCCAGGATGTGGTCCACGTCGTCCAGCGACAGCAGGTCGTCGAAGGTGTCGCCGCGGTGCACGTGCGGCTGGTGAGTCCAGCGCTGGGCCAGGAACCGGTCGACGTCGCCAACGCAGCGCCGCAGGGCGCCGTCGGCAGCATCCCCGAACAGGTCCCGGCTGGCGAGGCGGGCCGGGGTCCGGCTTGTTCCGCGATGAGTCGTCGGGCTGGTTGCGCTGCTGTCAGGCGTCCCGCCCGTCGGCGTCGCTGCCGTCACTGGCGTCCCCGTCGGTCAGGTCCGTGCTGTCGCCATCGGTGCCGTCCGCGTCGCTTTCGTCGGCGTCCGTGCCGTCGGCGTCCGTGCCGTCGGCGTCACGCGGATCGGCGGTCAGGGTGGTCAGCGGCGTGCTCGCGCCACCGTGCTCGGTGATGATGTCGTCGTCGCTGAGCGTGTCACGGGTGTCCATGGCAGGTCCTTGGTTCGGGGATGCGTCCCGGCGACGGTACCCCTCACCGGGCATTCGCCACCACCCCTCGGC